>NZ_JACGBH010000020.1:0-30725 GCF_020138295.1 Campylobacter sp. Cr9
GGGGGAGGGGTTTGGGGGGAGGGGGTAAGGAACGACTTCGCAATTTAAGTCCTTCCCCCTTCCCCTAAGAAAAAAATTATAAAAACTACAAAAAAAGCTTTTTTAACAAATGAAATTCCCATTTCAAATTCTTTTTAGAATTTGAATTAGGAAATTGATTTTATTTTACTTCATATTTTTTGATAATTTCTTCATTTAATGTAATTCCTAAGCCTACACAATCACTAATTTTTACAACTCCATCTTCACAAGACAAAGCATTGCAAATATTAAATAATTCGCTTGTGCTTTTTGAGTATTCTATCAAATTGCAAGCCTTAGAAGACGCTAAAAACTGAGCTGTGGCATGTAATAAAATCTGCGTGCTAAAGCCATGCGGGACTAATTCACAACCATTATCAAGTGCGATTTGCTCAACTTCTTTCATTACCAAAAACCCACCACATCTAGTTAAATCAGGCTGAACGATAGCTACACGAGATTTTTTACAAAACTCTGCAAATTCCCACTTAGTAGCAAGTGCTTCTCCACCTGTAATTTTGCAAGGCAAACTCTGGCTAAGTCTTGCATAACAATCCATACTCTCGCTTGGCACTGGCTCTTCAATCCATTCTAAATTAAACTCAGCAAAATCATTAAATCTTTCTTTTGCATAACCATAATTTTTCCAAAGCCCAACCAAATCAATACTAAGCTTAATATCATCTCCAACCACTTCTCTAATAGCTCTTGTAGTATCTATATCAAACTGCCCTTTAGCACCGAAGCCATCTCCACCAAACTTAAGTAATTTAAAACCTTCATTTTTAAGCTCTAATGCTCTTTTAGCAGTATTTTGGATATTTCTATCAGGAATAAAAGTTGCATAAGCATTTAAATATTCTCTTCTTGCACCCCCTAAAAGCGTTGCAACGCTTACTCCATAAATCTTTCCAACCAAATCATGTAAAGCAATATCAATTGCACTTAAAGCATGTATCACAGCTCCACGCCTACCATAATAAGCACTCGCTTCAAATAAATCATCCATAATTTTGCTTATATTTCTAGGGTCTTGTCCGATTAATACTTCACTAAGCCCCATGCAAGATCCATGAGTGCTAGGCTGAGTAAACATAGCCTTTAGCACAGCAGGAGCACTATCACTCTCTCCTACTCCAAAAAGCCCCGTATCGGTATGGATTTTTAAAATAAACGCATCTTCTCCCCATTCGCAAGGCTCATTAAAAGCCTTTGCTCTTAACCAAATAGGCTCAACTTTTGTAATTTTCATTTATACTCCTTTATCCATTTTATAAGCCCGTAAGCTGCAATTCCTAAGATTATTAAAAAAGGTGCTGCAGTTAGCACAACTGCCATTTTAAGCGTATTTAAATCAGCGTTTATATAAAGCATTGCAAGTGGTATAGCTCCAAGCATTATGCACCAAAAAACTTTTAAATATCTTGATGGATTTTCACTATCAATTTTTGTGCTTACTGCTGAGATTGTAAATGCAGTTGCGTCCATATGAGATGCTAAGAAAACTAGCATTAATACAAAATAAAATAAAGCAAAAGCATTACCTAAAGGAAGTTGCTGAATTACTGCTAAAACACCAGCTTCTCCTGCACCGGTGCTTAAAAACTTCGGCACATCAACAAGCCCTTGAATAAAAGTATCAATAGCAAAGCCTGTAAGACATCCAAAGAAAAACCAAGTTCCTACGCAACCACCAAGCACTAAGCCAAATACAACTTGTCTTATTGTTCTTCCTTCTGAGATTTTAGTTACAAATATACTAACAGCAGGAGTGTAAGTAATCCAATAAAGCCAATAAAACACAGTCCAATCTTGATTAAAACTACTTGTGCCTGTTGCATCATTAAATAAACTCATATGAACATAATTACTTAAAAATAATCCTATGCTATTAATCATATTATCAATTATAAAAACACTATTTCCAAGCAATAATACAAGCACAGCAAATACAAAGCATAAAATACAAGATAATTTTGCTAATTTTTGCATACCTGAGCTAAGCCCAACAAAACTTGAGATTGAAAACATTGCAGTAACTACTGCTAAAATCACAAACTTTATAAAAAAGCCATTTTCTATACCAAAAATTCCAGCCAAACCACTACTAATAGTAACAACTGAAACAGTAGTTGTAAGCACTAAACCACCGAAAGTAGAAAACAAAAATATAACATCAATAATCTTATCTAAGATAGCATTTCTTTTTATACCTAAAATATTTGCTAAAAGTGCTGATAATTTTAAATCAGGATGTTTTTTCACATAAAAATGCCAACACATAGCAATAGAAGTTAGCGCATAAACAGCCCAAGGAGTAATACCCCAGTGAAAATACACAAAAGAAGTTGAATGTCTTAAAGCTTCTGCTGAATTTGCTGCTATGTTAAGACCAGGTCCTGTGTAATAATAAGCCCATTCCATAAAAGCCCAATACATAGTAGCCGAGCCAAGCCCTGCACAAATAAACATAAAAATCCAAGCTGTATTTGAATATGGGTTTTCTTTAGTTCCAAGCTTAATTAAGCCATATTTTGAAAATGCAACATAAGCAATAATCAAAACACAAATAAACTCAAAAAGCTGAGTAGCTGAACCAAAGGTTGAAGTTAGTTTGGCAAACAAGCTGTTTGCAACTTTAAGCGAGCCTTCTGGGTTAAGTAGCAAGGCTAAAATTACAAAACCTACTGCAACAATAGATATTGTAATTAAGAAAAAATCACTCCTGCCCCCCCCCCTAAAGGTGATTGTAGTTCGTTATTTTTCATAACAACTCCTTAAATTAAAATAAAAGCTTATTATTACCTTTAAACTTAATTTCTAGCTTAAATTAATTAATTTTATCAATTTCAAATGGAGTGCTTTGATATACATAATAATTTAGCCAATTAATATACACGCAATTTGCATGAGCTCTCCAAGTAAGCTTTGGCTCATTATTTGGGTCATCATTTTCGTAATAATTATAAGGAATATCTACATTTAAGCCGTTTTTTAAATCTCTTTTGTATTCATTATCAAGCGTTTTTCTTGAATACTCAGGATGACCTAGAACAAAGACCTGCCTTTTGTCTAAACTTCTTATAAGATATGAACCTGCCATATCGCTACTTGCTAAAACTTTTAAAAACTCATTGTTTTTTAAAGCTAGCTCATCTATGCCTGAATGTCTTGAATGTGGTGCTAAAAACTCATCATCCATTCCCCTTAAAAGCTCGTCTTTATTATCAATTACTAAATGCTTATAAACTCCACTAAGCTTTTTTTCTAAGGCAATTTTAGAGATTTCATAATGATAATTTAGCCCTATCATTGCACCATAGCAAATATGAAGAGTGCTAAATACATTGCTTTTACTCCACTTTAAAATCTCTCTTAATTCATCAATATAAGTAACTTCATTAAACTCAAGATGTTCAAGTGGAGCTCCTGTTATTATCATTCCATCGAATTTTTTATGCTTTATTTCATCAAATACCAAATAATGCTCGTTTAAATGATTTTCGCAAGTGTTTTTACTCTCATGCGAAGCTATTCTTAAAAGCGTTATTTTTACTTGTAAAGGCGTATTTGATAGCATTCTAAGTAGCTCTAATTCTGTTTCTTCTTTAATAGGCATAAGATTTAAAATGATTAATTCAAGTGGGCGAATATCTTGCGAATTTGCCCTTGCTTCATCCATTACGAATATATTTTCATTTTCTAAAGCTTGCTTTGCAGGAAGATTGGTTTTGATATTAACAGGCATATTTTCTCCTTTTTGAGCCTAATTTTGCCATTTTTTACTTGCTTATGCCTTAAAATAAGGCTAAACTACTATTTACAAAGGGGGATTTATGAAAGAGACTTTATGTATTCATGCGGGTTTTAAACCAAAAAACGGCGAAAGCAGACAAGTGCCAATAATTCAAAGCACTACTTTTAAATACGACTCTTGCGAGTTTATGGGAAAATTATTTGATTTAGAAGAAAGTGGGTATTTTTACTCAAGAGTAGCAAATCCAACAAATGATTATGTAGCAAGCAAAATAGCTAGTCTTGAAGGTGCTGTTGCAGGAGTGCTAACTTCTAGCGGACAAGCTGCGATATTTTTAGCGATTACAAATATTTGTAAAGCGGGTGATCATTTAGTTTGCGTAAATGAAATATATGGTGGCACTATTAATTTAATAGGCTTTACACTTAAAAAATTTGGAATAGATGCGACTTTTATAAGTGCAAATAGTAGCGATAAAAAAATACAAGCAGCTATTAAAGATAATACGAAATTAATTTTTGCAGAAAGCGTTTCAAATCCATCATTAGTAGTGCTAGATATTAAAAAATTTGCAAATATTGCTCATAAAAACAATATACCTTTAATTATTGATAATACCTTTGCAACGCCAATTAACTGCCAACCTATTAAACACGGAGCTGATATTGTGGTGCATTCGGCTACAAAATATCTTGATGGGCATTCAAGCGTAATTGCTGGAGCTATTCTTGATAGTGGGAATTTTAATTGGGAGAATGAAAAATTTGCTGATTTTAACACGCCAGATAGCTCATATCATGGTTTAATTTATACTAAGAAATTTGGCAAATTTGCTTATATTACTAAGCTTGTTGTTCAATTAATGAGAGATATAGGAGCATGTCTTAGTCCGCAAAGTGCATTCATACTATCAACTCATATTGAAAGCCTAGCTTTAAGAGTAGCAAAACACTGCGAAAATGCTAAAAAAATCGCAGAATTTTTACAAGCTAATAAGCATATTAAAAGCGTAAATTGTCCTATGCTAAAAACTAGTCCTTATTATGAACTTGCACTTACTTATATGCCTAATGGAGTTTGTGGGGTTATTAGCTTTGAGCTTGATGCTAATAAAGAACAAACAATAAAATTCATTGATAGCCTAAAATTAATCACAATTGCTACACATGTAGCAGATGCTAGAAGTTGCGTGCTTCATCCTGCAAGTCATACTCATAGACAACTAAGCAAAGATGAATTAATAAAAGCAGGAATTAGCGAAGGGCTTATTAGACTTTCGGTAGGTATTGAAAATATTGATGATTTGATAAATGATATAAAACAAGCTTTAAAGCAAGTTTTTAATTAAAATAAAGAATTTGAAATTCCTATTTCAAATTCTTTAGCTAACAAGCTTAATTCCGACTAAACCTACTAAAATTAAAGCAAGAAAGAATAATCTTAAAAAACTCACACTATCTTGAAAGAAAAATATACCAACAAGAATAGTTCCTATTCCACCTATGCCTGTCCAAACAATATAAGCTGTTCCTATCGGTATGCTTTTTTGCGATAAATAAAGCAAAAAACCACTAAGAGCCATAGAAAAAATAGCAAATATAATCCATAGTTTTGAGCCTTCATTTGCTAATTTAAAGCCTAAAGGCCAACCTATTTCAAAAACACCTGCTAAAATTAAATATATCCAAGCCATTAAGCTCCTTAGTTTTTACACATATTATAAATTAGCTTATCAAATCTTTGAACTAATTTTATTTGTTCGTTTAAATCATTTTCATTATAAATATTTTCATATAAAGCCAAAATATCTTTAAATTGTTTAACTTGCTCTTGGTTTATTGCCTTTAAAATACTTTCTTCAAGGCTTTTGTTTTGCTTTAAATTTTTATTTAGCAAACATCTAATTGCATCATCTTTATAAAGCAATAAATGAATTTGAATAAATAAATTATTTTGCAAACTTCCACTATTTTTTGCATCAATGAAATTATTTTCTGATAATTGCTCGTATGAACTAAGAGTGCTAAAGAACTGATTAGTTTTTTCTTGATTTTTATTGCTTATTTCATAAACTTGATTTGAATATTCAAGGCATTTTTTCACACTATCCTTTAATGAGCTAATGTTTAAATTTATTGTATTTGTTGCTTCTTCTGTATTGTTTGCTAATTTTCTTACTTCTTCAGCAACTACGGCAAATCCACGCCCATGCTCACCAGCTCTAGCAGCTTCAATAGCAGCATTTAATGATAATAATTGAGTTTGATCGGTTATATCCTTTACCATTTCAATGATTTTTGAAATTTCATTTGTTTTATCGCTTAATGTGTGAATTAAATCAGTAAATAAATTTATATAATTTTGCAATTCATTTGAGCTTTTAGTAAGTTCTTTTACCATAGCTTGAGTAAGATGTGAGCTTTCTGCTATATTTTTTGATGAATTTAAAATATTGTTTAAATTATCTTGATTTTTATTTAAGCCTTTTGTTAGGATATTTATAATTTCTAAATCTTCGCTATTTTGTTGAATCTTAATACTTAACTCATTTAGCTTTTGTGCTTCAATACTTTTTGAAATGCCTATAATTGCATTTACTAAATTATCAGCTGTATTTTTAAATCTACCCTTTAAGCCTACGCTATTTATATTCCTATAAGTATTACCTAAAAAAGCATTTTCTATTGAAGCAGCCACTTCTCTTTGCCAAACTTCAACTTGATCTAATAAATTATTTAAAAGATTAGCAAGTTTTTGATAATTTTTACCTTCTACATTCACAACTCTTGATTCTAAATAACCATTAGAAGTAAGTTCTAAAACCTTTATTATTTCTTCTAGTGTTTTTTCATTGTTTTTATTAAAAATACTCATTTTAAATCCTGTATGCTTATTATAAATTCATTATAAGTTTTGTTTTCTTTATGCAAAATCTCTTCAATGATTTTCCAAGATTCATCTACGCCTTTGCTTTTTTCTACTTCTATCATTTTTTTATATAAAGAAATAATTAGTTCTTTAGCTCTTTTGCCTATTTTTCTTCTTACCGAGTAATAACCTATAATATTTCCATTTAAATCATAAGAAACACTAATATTCGCAAAAACCCAATAATATCCATTATCAAAAGTTTTATTTTTTACAAAAGCATAAACTTCTTTTCTAGCCTTTAGCTGTTGCCATAAATATTTAAAAACAGCTTTTGGCATATCTGGATGTCTTACAATATTGTGTGGTTTGTTTAAAATATCGCTTTCTTTAGCATAAATTATCTTAATGAAAGACTCATTTGCATAAGTAATATTGCCCCTTGTATCAGTTTTACTGACTATAAAATCATATTCATTTAACTCTTTTTCCATTTGCCCCTCTTTTTAGGAAATTAATATGAAATATTATTACTTATAGGCAAAAAATTATTAAATAAATCTAATTATCTTATAAAAAATTTATTTTATTAATTAAGATTTTAATTTAAGTTTAATTTAATAACTAAACTTAAATTAAAATATATTTTTAAAGAATTTGAATTAGGAATTTGCTTTTAATTTTTATATTTAAAAATGACTTTTAAATGAATATTTTTAAAACTCTTCTGTTTCGCTAGGCTGATTATTAAACTCAATTTGAGCGAATTTTGCTTTGCTTGTTTTAAAGTCAAGATGGATTTCTTTTAATTCACCACTTCTATTTTTTGCAATATCAAGTATAGCGTGGCGTTCTGCTGTTGGGATTGGATTATCTACAACTTGGTTTATAAATAATATCAAGTCAGCATCTTGCTCTATACTACCACTTTCTCTAATGTCTGATAATATAAGCTTTTTATTTGTTCTTGAATCTACCGAACGATTTACCTGTGATAGTGCTAAAATAGGAATTTTAAGCTCAAGCGCAAGTAATTTTAAACCCCTACTAATTTCACTTACTTGAATATGTCTATCCACTCTAGTATTAAGCGAATTCATTAATTGAATATAATCTAATACACAAAGACCTATATTGCTATGCTCTTCTTTTAATCTTCTTAAAGATGAGCGTAAAAACTCTATGTTTAAATCGCCTTGATCGTAGATATATAAAGTGCTTTCACTTAGCATATTTGCACTCATTTGAACATTTTCTAATTCATCTTGAGTAAGCTCACCTTTGGTAATAGAACCTAAAGAAATTCCTGTATCTTGAGCTATAAGCTTTGCCATAATTTTATGAGCTTCTGTTTCAAGACTATAAAACACAACTCCTACATCTTTTTTAAGTGCGTGTAATAAAATATTTAAGGCAAATGTAGTTTTACCCATACCAGGACGAGCTGCTAAGATTATTAGCTCCCCTGCTTTAAAACCTTTCGTATAATGATTTAATAAAGAAAAACCTGTATCAACTCCTATTACATTCTTATCTAAAATCTTGCTAACTCTGTTTAATTCTTCGTAAAACTCGCTTACTGCCATTCTTGAGCTTTTTAAAGAATTGTTTTTAACCCCTGAAATAAGAGAATAAATTTTAGCATTTAAATTATGAGTATAATCAATACTATCTTGAACGCTTACTAATTCATTCATTGTAGTTTGCATTAAAGAATTAAGCTGGTCTTTTACACTTAAATCCCTTAACATTTTTGAATAAGATTCAACATCAATAGACCAGTTTTGCTGTTCTAATTCAGCCCAAAACATATCCTTAGCATTAGGAAAAACTATTTTTAACTGCTTTAAATCAACACTTTCTCTTAATCTTCTTTTATTTACAATGAATTCAAAAATATCGCCATTTAATCTATTAGAAAAATCACTAGGTTTAATGATACTTGCTGCTATATCAATATTTTCATTAATTTCTATACAAGCTAATAATAAGCTTTGCTCAAGCTCTATATCAAAATATTTACTCAATTTTCATCCTTTATACTAAAGAATTTGAAATAGGAATTTAGTTTTCGTGCAGTTTTGCTTCATCTAGCACTTCATCTAAAAATCTATCCACTAAAGTATCGTATTTACACTTTGCTACTACTTCGCCGTGTCTTATCACTAAGCCTTCGTTTTTGCCAAATGCAATTGCTACATCAGCTCCTTTAGCTTCGCCTAAAGCATTTACAACACAGCCCATTACGCTTATATTTAAAGGTGCTTTAATATGCTTTGTTTTTTCTTCTACTATCTTAATAGCACTTAACAAATCGCTTTGAATTCTTCCACAAGTAGGGCATGAGATTATATTTATACCACTTTTTTGTATTCCACTATCTTGCAAAATCGCTCTTGCTACTCTTATTTCTTCGCTAAGCTCTCCTGTCATAGAAACACGAATAGTATCTCCTATGCCATTTAATAATAATTGCCCTATTGCAATTGAGCTTTTTATCGTGCTATGAAATTTAGTTCCTGCTTCTGTTACTCCTAAATGAAATGGATAATCGCAAAGTTCTCTTAATCTTGTATAGCTTTCTATTGTGCTTTGTGCGTCTGAGGTTTTAATACTTATTTTAATATCTCTAAAATCAAAATCTTCTAAGAGTTTTATATTATAAACAGCACTCTCAAGCAAGGCTTTTACGCTTCTTCCGTATTTTTCTTCAAACTGCTTTTCAATACTGCCGTGATTTACTCCAATTCTAATAGGAATATTTCTTTGCTTACAAGCATTTACAACTTCTCTTATATTTTCTTTGCCACCGATATTTCCTGGATTTATTCTAATTCCATCTATAAATTCAGCACAATATAAAGCTAATTTATGATTAAAATGAATATCTACAATTAATGGCAAAGGGCTTTGCTTTTTAAGTTCTGCTAAAGCCCTAGCGTCTTTTATATCTAAACAAGCAACCCTTACAATATCAGCACCAGCTAATTTTAACTCAATTAATTGCTCTAAACAGCCTTTAATATCTTGAGTTTTAGTAAATAGCATTGATTGCACGCTAATAGGTGCATCGCCACCGATTTTAACCCCGCCTACATTAATTTGCCTAGTTTTAAATCTAGGCTTAAAAAAATCGCTTTTCATCTTAGTTTATATTGTATTTTTTAAGTAAAGCTTCATATTCACTAGTTTTCATAAACTCTTCTAAAGCTTTATTTAGTTTTTCTCTAAGCTCTACATTTTCATTTTTGCTAAATGCAATAGAAAATCCTTCAGTGCCATCATCTTCGCTATAAAACTCTGCTAAATCAGGATATTTTGCTAAATATTCTCTTGCAACAAGCGCATCAAATGCTAAAGCTTGTAATTTTTTATCATTTAAAGCCATTACTAATACAACAGGATTTTCATTAGGTTGAACTATAGCACCTGCATTTTTTACTGCTGCTTCTTGCACTGTGCCTAATTGAACCCCTACTTTTTTACCTTTAATATCATCTTTTGTAGCAATATCACTATCTTTATGCTTTAGATAAATTGTTTTAGCTTTATAATAAACATTACTAAAATCACAAGCCTTTTTTCTTTGTTCGCTTGCACTCATAGCACTCATAATTGCATCAATTTTACCTGCTTTAAGTCCTGCAATAAGTCCATCAAAACTCATAGCCTTAAACTCATACTTAATACCTGCTATTTTTGCTAAATTATCAAATAATTCAGCATCAAAACCAGTAATTTTGCCATCTACTAACATATCAAATGGTGGATAATCAGGTGAAATTCCTATCTTATAAACCTTATCATTTGCATTTAAACACGCACTAAAAATAAGTGCAAATAAAACTAATAATAACTTTTTCATAATTTACTCCTTAAAGTCCATATTTTTTAATAAGCTCGTCGTATTTACCACTAGCTTTTACTTTTTCTAAACCTTCGTTTATTTTATTTCTTAATTCTTGATTTTTACCTTTTGCAAATACAAAAGCAAAACCTAAAGCTCCATCATTTTCTTCGTAAAAACTCTCAATTTCAGGATTTTTTGCCATAAATTTCTTAGCCACAAAAGAATCAAAAACAACCGCATCAATATGCTTATTAATAAGGCTCATGATAACAACAGCTGAATCTTCATGTAATACAACATTTGCACCTAAATTTCTTGCTGTGTTTTCTTGAATTGTGCCAAGCTTAACTCCAGTTTTAACACCTTTTAATTCTTCTTTATTAGATATTGCATCGCCTTTTCTTTTAAGATACATAGTTTTTCCGAAAAAATAAGGCTCTGAAAAATCACAATTCTTCTTTCTTTGCTCACTAATACTCATTCCCGAAGCAATCATAGTGATTTTTCCTGCTACTAAAGATGGAATTAGTCCATCAAAGCTCATATTTACAAATTCAATTTTTAAATTACTAGCTTTTGCGATTTCTTCTACCAAATCAACATCAAAGCCACTTAATTTACCATCAACCATCATATCAAATGGTGCGTAATTTGCCGAAATTCCAACCTTTACAACTTGATTTGCATAAGCAAATAAAGAAATAAAAAGAACTAAAAAAATCTTTTTCATACCAAACTCCTTTAATGGTTTAAAACCTTGTTTAAAAACTCATTTAATCTAACATTAGAACTATTATTAAATACATTGTGTGGGGTATCATCTACTGCGATTTTGCCACTTTCCATAAAAAATATTCTATTAGCAACATTTTTCGCAAAACCCATTTCATGAGTTACTAAAATCATAATAGGAGCATTTTTTGTATTTGCTATTTCTTTAATTAAACTTAAAACTTCTCCTACCATTTCAGGGTCAAGCGCACTAGTTGGCTCATCAAAAAGTATAATCTCAGGCTCCATCATAAGACTTCTTGCTATTGCAATTCTTTGCTTTTGTCCGCCACTTAGTTTGTGTGGGAAAAACTCTTCTTTATCTGCTAAGCCAACTTTTGCTAAAAGATTTCTAGCCTTTGTTATTGCTTCATCTTTGCTTAAAATTTGTAAGCTAGTAGGTGCTAGGATTAAATTATCTAAAACATTTTTATTTGCAAATAAATTAAAATGCTGAAATACCATTGATACTTTTTGTCTGTGCTTATTTATATCAATTTTTTCATCTAAAATATTTTCATCATTGATTAAGATTTTGCCACTATCTGCTACTTCTAATCTATTTAAGCATCTTAAAAATGTGCTTTTTCCGCCGCCACTAGGTCCTATAATTGCTATTATGTCGCCTTTATTAATATCAACACTAATATCTTTTAAAACTTGCAAATTGCCATAATTTTTACACAAATTAGAAATCTTAATCATTTTTCTTTAGCCTCATTTCTAATAATCTTACAAAAAATGTAAATACTTTAACACTAGCATAATACACAACACCTGCGAAAATATAAGGTTTTGGATCGTATAAAAGAGATTGAAAAATCTTACTTTGAAACGTTAAATCCACAACGCTAATAAACGCAACTACTGAAGTTTCTTTAAATAATGAAATAAATTCATTTGCTAAAGCTGGAATGATATTTTTAACAGCTTGTGGGAAAACTATCATTCTCATAGCTTGAAAATGCGATAAACCCATTGACCTTGCTGCCTCCATTTGACCTTTATCAACGCTTTCTATTCCACTTCTAATGATTTCTGCAACATAAGCACTTGAATTAAGTCCTAAAGCAATAACAGCTACAAAAAATACATTTTCAAATTGAGCAAATACAACGAATGCAAATATCATTAAAAGTAGCATTAATGGCATACCTCTAATAAGGTCTAAATATTCGTTAATTAACATTGTTAAAAATCTATTTCTAAGCACTAACAAAAATGCTAATAAAAATCCACCCGTAAGACCTATAACTAAACCAAGTGAAGTAAGCCCTAAAGTCGTTCCATAACTCTTTAAATAAGCTAAATGATCAGCCTCGCTAAGCTCAAATGGATAGCAATAATAAGTAGTAATTACAACTATTGCAAGTGGAAAAACTACTTTAAATATATTTTCTAAATTTTTCAATTTTTTTCCTTTAAAACTAAAAATAAATAAGGTGTAAAAACACAACTAAAACTATAAATTAATGAATATTGCGTAGATTTGAACGAGAAATTTGACGGATTGTAAGGTATTTGTTGTGCTTGATTAAATCTATGATTTTCATCTTCTCGTCCTTTTAAAAAAATTAAGTTTGATTATCTCTTTTTTATCTTAATGATTTATTAAATTAATTGAATTTTAAGCTTAAAATATTTATTGCAAAGTATTTATAAATTTTCTTAATTCTTGCTATGTAATTTTAATAAAGCAAAAAGAATTTGAAATAGGAATTAGGATTTGAAATTTTGTAAAATTAAGTAGCAAATTCCTATTTTAAATTCTTTGGAATTTGAAATAGGAATTTGAAAAATTATTTTACATTTTCTACTGCATCAAGAATGGTTTTTTGTGATTTTATATCATTTATATCTGTTTTAAAATACAGCTCAACTCTATTATTTTTCACACCTTCACTGCCATTATTATCAAATCTAGGGCTATTTGCTCCATAGCTTTTTATGCTAAGTTTTGATGAATCAACTCCGCTTTTAATTAAAATCTCTAAAACTTCTCTTGCTCTTGCTGTTGCTAAATCAAAGCTTGTTAAGTAGCTGTCATCATTATCGCTAAAGCCACGAATTTCAAGCTGAACCCCATCTCCTAAGCCGTGCATTATCATTTTAATTCTTTTTAAATAAAGCATATCATCGCTATTACTTACCTTAGTTTCATCTTTGTTAAAAAATAAAACCGATGGTAATTCCATATAAAATTGATTTTCTTTTTGGTCTAAAATTGCTTTTAATTTTTCTATGCTTTCTTGTTGGTTTATATTTTGAGCTTGAAGAGCTTTTGAATCTTCATTATTTGATGGATTATACTTACCATCTGTTTTGCTCTCTTTTTCTACAACTTGTGTGCTAGGAAAATCAAAAATCTTAACAAACTCTTTTGTAAGAGCCTTTGCCTTATCCGTATTAACCGAAGCAATAGCATATAAAGCAATAAATAAAGCAAGTAATAACGAGAAGAAGTCAGCTAGTGGAACAGCCCACTTCTCGCACGCTGGAATCGGTGGGCACTTTTTTTTCTTAGCCATTATTATTCACCAAATTGTGATTTTGGAACAACACCATGTGGCATATATAAGAATAATTTTTGTTCTAAATCTCTTGGGTTTGCACCTTCTGCTATACCAATTACTCCTGCCATCATAAGCTCTTTTTCCATAATAAGATCGTGTCCGTTACCCTTAATTTTATTACCCCAAGGAACAAACACACCATAACAACAATAAATCCCAGTAACAGTAGCCGTAAAAGCACCCGCAATACCCATAGCCATTGCTTGTGGGTCATCTAGTAGTTGAAGAGCAAGCATAAGTCCGCACACCGCCCCAACAAGTCCAAATGTAGGACATGACTCACCTACACGACAAAAGAACTCTCTACATTCATCATAATATGTTTCTGAGTGAGCGATTTCTAGCTCCATACTTTCTTTTATCTCTTCTACATCTTTACCATCAACCATCATCATCATTGCTGATTTTAAACAATGATTATCTATTTCTGCTACTTTTGGCTCAAGTGCTAAAAGTCCATCTTTTCTAGCAATTGAAGCAAATTCTACTAATTGATCTACTCTTGCTTGAAAATTCACTCCACTACCTTTAAAAACTATCTTCAGCTCCCTAAAAGCACCTTTTATATAGTATTTGTTTGTAGCAACCATAGTTGAGAAAAACGCAGTAGGTAAAACGATAAGAACCGATGATATATGTATAAGATGCAGTGGGTTACCACCTTCTAAAATATCTCCAACGCATATTGAAGTAAGCGCTAAAACCATTCCTAAGACCGTTGTTAAATCCACAATATTTCCTTTATTTTAAATTCAAAAATCATACATTTAATTAGTTAAAATTTCTTCATTATAAACTCTAATGCAATTTTTACCAGCATTTTTAGCTGCATATACTGCTAAATCGGCTTTTTTCATAAAATCATTTGCACAGGTTATTTTACTAGGAGCTATTGTTGCAATTCCTATGCTAATGCTACTATTCCATTTATCATCTAATCTATCGCCCACTCTTATATTTAACTTTCTAGTTAGCTCTAAAAGTTGGCTTGCTAGTATAAATGCACCCCTTGAGTCTGTATTTGGTAAAAGTAAGAAAAACTCATCTCCACCAAGTCTAGCAAATACATCATCGGTTCTAATCGCTTCTTTGATTGCTTGAGAAAATTCTTTTAATACTTTATCTCCCATTTCATGACCATAATTATCATTTACTTCTTTAAAATTATCTAAATCTATCATAAGCCCACTTGTAAGAAGTAAATTTTCTTTTGCTTCTTCTAAAATCACTTCTAAAGCTTCAAACAAATATCTTCTATTAGGCAAATTTGTTAAAACATCAGTAGAAGCTAAAGTTCTTAAAGTTTGATTTGCTGCTGATAATTCTCTAGTTTTTTCCATTACTTTTAACTCAAGATTTCTCTTAAGCTCTAATAATTCATTATTTCTTTTAATTACAACATTTACTAAACCATTTAAAGCTTTTACTAAAGGTTCTGTTTGTTTATTGGTATTTTGTTCTACCATTTCATAAGCTTCGTTAGGCGAATGTCCTTTATCAATCAAATCAATTTGCTTTGCCATATTTTGATCAGTTCCTAAAATATGAAAAGCAAGCCATGAAATTAAAAACTCTAAAAGACTTCTAACAGCTTCTTTATTAACCCCATCTCCAACTTCAAGGAATAATTGTTGCACTTGCTCTACAAATTGTTTATGGCTTTTTTCGTGTTTTTCATAAAAAATACTATTGATATTTTTTTCTTTCATCAATTTTTCTTCAGCCATAAAGTGATAACTTGCATAATCTAATATCTTCTTAAAAGCTTCATCTAATTCTTGCTTATTAAGAGATTTTTCACTAAGTTTAATCGCAATTTCATTTGTTAAGCTAACTAAATATTTATGTTGCTCATCAACTTCAATTAAGCTAGTTTCATAGTCTTTTGTCCAATCAAATAATAAATTCATTTTGTCCCCTTTATTTAAGTTCTGCCCAACTTTTGCCTACACTAAGGCTAGTTTTAAGCTTTACATTTAATCCATAAGCATTTTCCATAATATTACGAGCTATTTTAGAAAATTCTAAAACTCTTTCGTCTTTTACTTCAAATATTAATTCATCATGAATTTGCAAAATTAATTTAATTTCTTTATTTAAATATGGATAAAGTTTAATCATAGCTAATTTAATTAAATCAGCAGCCGAGCCTTGCAAAATACTATTTATACATTCTCTATCGTGTGCGTTATTAACCTTTATATCATTTGTATATTTAAAAAATCTCTTCCTACCTAAAAGAGTTTTTATATAACCTAAATCTTTTGTTTGTTTTTTTGTATTTTCAAAGTAATCTTTAATACTACTAAAAGAATTAAAGTATTTTTTGATATATTCACTAGCTTCGCTATAAGGTATTTTTAGCTCTTCACTAAGACGCCTTGCACCCATTCCATAAATTAAACCAAAGTTTATGCTTTTTGCATAATTTCTCTTTTCTTTATCACTTTCTTTAAAAATCTCAATCGCCGTTCTTGTATGAATATCTTCATCTAATAAAAAGGCTTTTAATAAATTTTCATCTTTACTAAAATGAGCAAGCATTCTTAATTCTATTTGAGAATAATCAAGACTTATGAAAGAATATCCTTGCTTTGCAACAAAAGCTTCTTTTAATAAATTAGCATATTTGCTTCTTGCTGGAATGTTTTGTAAATTTGGATTATTTGAGCTAAGTCTTCCAGTAGCTGTTCCTGTTTGTAAGAAATTTGAGCGAACTATAAATTCATCTTCATTATTTGTATTTAACTCAAGTAAAGGTAGAACATAAGTGCTTAAAACCTTATTAGCACTTCTATATTCTAAGATTATTTTAGCCACAGGATGAGCTAGGTTTTGCAATGCTTCTTCGTTTGTTGAGCCTTTATAATTATTAGGGAGTGCTAATTTCTCATATAAAATCTCTTTTAATTGCTTAGGAGAATTTAGATTAAAGCTTTCGCCAACTTCGCTAAATACTTGCTCTTCTAATTCTTTTAAATTATTTTCTAAGATTGTTTTTAATTCTAATAATTTATTTTTATTAAGACTAATCCCATTAGTTTCTAAAGAAATTAAAACCTTAATAAACTCACATTCATAAACAAAATCTTTTTTACGCTCATCATCTAATTTTGAATACGCATATTCATAAATAGCTTTTGTAATGAATGCATCTTCACTTGCGTATTTACAAGCTAAAGCTGTATCAATATCGCTAAAATTTTCGCCCTTTTTTACCACTTCTTCAAAAGCTAAGCAAGAATAATCAAAATATTCTTTAGCTAAAAAATCAAGAGAAAATTTTGAACTTGGATCAAGCAACCATGCTGCTATCATACTATCTTTATAATTTTTTGGAAAATTAATCCCTAAATCATTTGAAAGCATTTTTAAATCAAATTTTAAATTATGTCCTATGATTTCGTTTTCAAATAATTTTGTAATAGCTTTAATTGCATCTTCTTTTGAAATATTTTTTGAATTTTTATGCAAAATCGGCACATAATAGCTATTGTTCTCATAGCAAAATGAAAAACCAACAATCTTATCATCAAAATTAAGCCCCGTTGTTTCTGTATCAAAACCTATTACGCCATTAATACTATCAACAACTTTAAACAATTCTTCTTTTGTATCTAATAAAATAGAATTAAAATCCATTGATATTTCTTTTTGTTTTTCTACTTTTACTTCATTGTTTATTAGCTTTAAAAACTTAAATAATTCAAATTCTCTTAATTCATCAGCTATATTATTAAATACATTTATACTAGGTTTTCTAGCACTTTCTAAAAAATCTCCTAAAGGCAAATCATCAACTAATTTTGCTAATTTCTTAGATAAAATCGCATCTTCTTTATGCTCTATTAGTTTTTTTTGTGAGCTTTTATTGCCTAAAATATTTAAATTTTTATATACATTATCAAGACTTCCGTATTCATTTAATAATTTCTTCGCAGCAACTGGACCTATGCCAGGAATACCTTTAAAATTATCTGCACTATCGCCTACTAATGTTAAATAATCTAGCATTTGATTAGGCTTTACTCCGAATTTTTCTAAACACGCTAATTCATTAATAATTTCATAGTTTTTGCCTATTAGCTCGGTATTATTATCATCAAGTAATTGATAAAGGTCTTTATCGGTTGAATAAATACTTGTAAATAAGCCTTTTTCTTTTGCGTATTTTGCAACACTTGCTATTACATCATCGGCTTCGTAATTTGATACTTCTATGCTTAAAAATCCTGATTTTTTAATAAGCTCAATACAAATTGGAATCTGAACTCTTAAATCATCTTCTAATTCTTTTCTATTTGCTTTATAGTCTGGCAAAAGCTCTTTTCTAAACGAACCACCTGAGCTATCTAGGGCAAATACTACATAATCGCATTCAACTTCTTCAACGATTTTTAAAATAAAGTTAAGCAAACCAAAAATCATTCCTATTGGCTTTTCATCTTTTGCACTTCTTAAATTTCTCATAGCATAGTATGAGCGAAATAAAACGTTTAAAGTATCAATTACAATTAATTTTTTCATATTAGCAACCTTTAAAGTAGATTTTAAGAATTTGAAATTCCTATTTCAAATTCTTTAGATTAATTATTAAAAAACTCAGGGTGTTTTTTCTTTAATAATTCCATCGTTTTTATAATAAGTCCGAAGTCATCTTCGCAATCAACCTCATCAATTAATTCAAGATATGCAAAAGCTGCTTTTTCTAAACAATTTTCCTTAACTCCTGCATAATATAAAGCTGCTTTATGCATTAAAGCAATTTCTAGCATTAAATCTTCAATTTCTTCATTTTTCATTAAATTTCTCCAAATAAGTTTTAGTTTGTTCGTAGATTTTAGAATATACATTAGAATCTTTATAAGATGAAAATATTCCGCCACTTGCATTTGCGTGTCCGCCACCATTAAAGGCAGTCTTAGCAAATAAACTTACATCTATTTTATTATTTGCTCTAAGAGATATCTTCTTGCCTGGATTTATTTCTAAAAAGAAATCATATTCAGGATTTTTAACTAAAAAATCATTACCTATTACACTAACATTGCCTATATCATAAACTAATAAGCCTTTTTTATCTTTATAATATATTGTGTAATCTTCTTTGTTTTCGCTTAAAATTCTTACTAAATAATCACTTATTAGATTACATAAAGTATCGTTTTTATTACTTTTAAAAAACTCTTTTTTAATTTTATGTGTTGCATCTTCTAATGCAATATGTGGCTCATTTAGATGAAAAAATTCCTTAGCTTTATTTAATAAAAAGAACATATAAGCATGGTTTTGCTTAGCAAACATAACTCTATTAATCTCTTTACTACTTGCAATTATTTGCATTAAGATTTTGCCTAATTCAAAATGCTTATTATCACTTAGCCAAATATCAATACTATTAATAATATCAACCATTAAACTAAGCTCTTTATCTTCGCCAAAAATTTTGCTAAAAAAATCATAAGTAATCTTAGTAGCACACCTTGAGCTATCTAGCAAATACCACGGATATTTTTCCATACAAGCCTTGCCTGTTTGATGATGATCTAGTAATAATAATTTAGCATTTTCTAACTTTGCAACCCTATTGCTAAAATCTTCGCAAACACTATCAATTGGATTTACATCGGTTATTAAAATAAGTGCTAATTCATTTGGATTTGCTTCTATTTTTTGTATGATTTCATCAAATCTTTCTTCAATTTCTTTGCCATAATTAGAATTATAAAATTCACAATTTTTAAAATAATTAGCTACTACATATTGACAGCCATAACCATCTAAATCAGTATGGCTTAAGTGATATATCTTCATTATTTTCCTTTCTAAATATCTGCATCAATATTGCCTAAGTTATTAAAGTTTGTATTATTTGCCATTTCTGAAAACGCTAATACAACAACTTGCTTTAAGCCATATTTCATGCAAATTTCAGCTATTTTTCTTCTTACATTAGATTCTACTAATAATACAAAAGCACTAGATTGCATACTATAATGCTCATTTACCTTATCGTTTAATGCAGTATATAGTGCATGAGTTTGCTCCATATTAATAGCTAAGGTAATATTTCCTAATTTATTTGTTACTAACATTTCTTGCAATCTTGCATTTACTTTATTTGAAAATGCGTAAAATTGTAAAGTGCCGTTCTCATCTAAGTATAAATTAGTAATAACCCTATTTAAAGCAACTCTTACATGATCGGTTATAATATCTTCATCTTGAGTAACTTTTGCTAAAACTATGATTTGTTCTAAAATACTTCCCATATCTTTAATAGGAATTTGATCTTTTAATAATTGCCTTAAAACCTTTTGAATTAAGCTAATAGGAGCTACTTTTAAGCATTCATCTACAACAATGCTTTGGGTTGCTTTTAATTTTTCTAATAAATAATGCACTTCTTGTAAGGTTAAAAGCTCGGCAGCATTTTGCTTAATTAATTCACTAATATGAGTACAAATCACAGCTCCTGGATGAGCTACAACATAACCACTCATAGTAGCTTTGTTTTTCTCACTTGGATCAATCCAAATAGCTTTTGAGCCAAAAGCAGGCTCAATTACTTCAATACCTTCAAGCTCATCAGTTTCATCAAAACCATTATCAATTGCCAAAAATTTATCAGGATAAATAATATTTTTTGCAACAGGAATCCCTCTTATAATAAAGCAATATTCATTAGGTTGTAACTGCAAGTTATCAGTAATTCTTATATCTTGCATTAAAAAGCCTAAGTTTTTAGCTATTGTTTGACGCATTGTAGGAATTCTATCTACTAAGTCATTTTCAGCAATTTTAAGCAAAGAATAACCTATTTGAAGCTCTAACATTTCAAGCTTTAAGCTATCTTCTGTCTTTTTCTTTCTTTCAGCTGCAATTTCTGCTTCACTCTTTTTAGGTGGTGTGCTTGGAGCTGCACCTGCACTTGTAGGCGCTTGTTGTCCTGCTTGTGTTTTTGGCTTTGTTTTTGTCTTTAAGAAATTTTCATCTTTAGTTTTAAGCATTAAATAGCCTAAACCAGAAAAGACAAAAGCCATAAAACCTAAAGAAAGTGTAGGAAGACCAGGAACTAAAGCAAAAACAAATAAAATAAAGCCTACTATAAACAATGTTTGAGCATCGCCAAATAATTGTTCTAAAGATTTTTCAGCAAATGGCTTTTCTTCTTTACTTGCACGAGTGATGATTATAGCTGTTGCAGTTGAAGTAATAAGACCTGGGATTTGAGACACTAGACCATCACCTATTGTTAAGATAGTATAATAAGAAGCCGCTAGTGAAATATCCATATCATGCTGAAACATACCTATCATTAAGCCACCAACAACATTAACAATAGTAATAATAATACCAGCTACTGCATCACCCTTAATAAACTTAGAAGATCCATCCATAGCTCCATAGAAGTTTGCTTCTCCTATGATTTCTTGGCGTCTTTCTCTAGCTTGTTCTTCTGTAATAAGACCTGCGTTTAAGTCCGCATCAATTGCCATTTGCTTTCCTGGCATTGCGTCTAGTGTAAATCTTGCTTGAACTTCACTTACACGAGTTGAACCCTTTGTTACAACCATGAAATTAATTAAAACTAATATACAAAAAACAACCACCCCGATTACATAGTTTCCACCTACAACAAATTCGCCAAAACTTGCGATTATATCGCTAACTGCAGCAGGTCCTTCATGACCTTTGCTTAAAATCATTCTTGTTGTTGCTATGTTTAGACTTAATCTAAAAAGAGTAATTACTAATATTAAGGTAGGAAAGGTTGTAAGATCAGTTGGCTTTGGTATATACATTGAAATTAATATCATAAGCACCGATATTGCAATACTTAAAGCAAGACAAAAATCAAGTATTCCCGAAGGCAATGGAACAATAATAATTGCTAAAATAGCAACTATTAAGAACACCATTGTAAGGCTTTTGAATTTTAGCACCGGTGCTAAATACGGAGCTACTAATTCCCCTATACTTTTTGTCTGTCCTGCCATTATTTTAAAATCTGTTCAAGCGTAATATCTGTTAAAAACACATTGATTTTATTCTGAAGATTATTGATTATTGGATAAATCTTGCAAGTATCATGCCTATTATTAGGGCATTTATCATCGCCACTACATTCAAATACTAAAGGCTCTTTTTTTTCAGCCGAAATTATTACATCTTTTATATTTATTTTACTTGCATCTTTTGCTAAAATAAAGCCGCCATTTATACCTTTATAAGATTTTAAAATATCAGCTCTTGCTAGATTTTGTAAAATTTTTGCTAAAAAACTTCTTGGTATATTTAATTCATTTGATAAAGTATCTACATCAACTGGGCTTTGATGTTTTGCTATATAAATTAAACTAATTAAAGCATACTCACTTGCTCTTGTAAATAACATAATTTTCCTTAAATATTTTTTATATAAATCTTAACTTTTTTTATTTAATACACGAATTAAATTATAATGATTATTGATTAGCTTTATCAGTAAAGCTAAGAGTAAAGTATCTCCTAAAAAAGGAGATTTTTGTATAAACTAACTAGTTTCTTTTAAATATTCAGCAACTTTTTTTAACTGCTTGAAATTCTTCTTTACTTTTTGGCTTTACGCCGTTTTTTTCACACTCTGCTAAATAGCTTTCATAGCTTTGTGTTTTTGTTTTAAAAACTTCTAAAATTCTCTTAAACATTGCTTGTCCTTAATTAACTTGTATAAGCAAACTTGCTTCTTAATTAACCTCAAGCACAATTTGAGTTAAGGCGTTCTTTTTCACGCTTTAAGAACTCTTCTTTGCTTAAAGGCTCTTCGTTTGGGTGCTTTTCCTTATGCTCTTTTAAGTAAGCTTCATAATCAGGAATTCCACAAGCTGCTTTTATTTTGTCAAAAAATCCCATAGCTACTCCTTGTTATAATTTAAAATTAAAAGATAGCATAAAATATTTGCTAATTAATTTCTTTTATGTTCTAATCTAAAATCTCTTGGATTTTGTGGGTTTTTGCTTTGCCATAAGCCTAGTTTGTTTGCTCTTGCATATTTTTCATCTTCTAAATATTTTTTAGTGTAATTTTGATAAGACCAAGCACATCCATTTCTTACCATTTTTTGGTTTATATCTTCATTATTCGCATAAACTATACCTACTACTCTTCCGTATTTATCTTTATCTTTTATTTCTAATTTAATCTCTTTTCCTTTTAAAAAATCTCCTAACATATCCTTACAAAACTGCCCGTATTCTTGAGCGCTCTCAGGTGCGTCTATACCATAAAATCTAACTTTTATTTTTTCTCCTTTTGCAAGTAAGGTTATAGTATCTCCATCGCTTACATGCTCTAGTGAATATTCTTTAGTAAAAGAGCTAAAATAAGAAAAATTTGCAACAACTAAAAATATAATTAAAGCTATTATTTGATATTTAAATGGTAGTTTTTGAATTAATTTCATTTGTGCTTTTGTGGGTTTTTTCATAATTTATCCTTATAATTTTTATTGCATATAATAATAAAATTATTTAATATTGCAGTGTAATTCCTATTTCAAATTCTTAAAATAGGAATTTATTTTAATGTAGGCTAAATTTAAGTGGAACGCTAATATCTAAAACTCTATCATATTTTTTAAATTTAGCATTTTCTACGCTTTTAATACCTGCTTGATTTAAGTTTTCGTATTTTGATGCTTTGATAATTTTTATATTTCTTGCATTTCCATAATCATAAGTAAATCCAACAACCACAATTCCTTGTTCTCTTCTTTTTCTAGAACTCATAGGATAATTTTTCTTAGCACTTTTATTCAATACTGATTGTATATGAGATATAAGCTCATCTTTAGTATTTCCACCAGCCATTGTTTCATTGCTTGGCTTATTATCCTTTATATTGCTTACTTGATTATTTACTTCGTTTATTTCTTGTTTTGCTTCTTCTTTAATTACTTGTTCTTCTTTAATTTCTTTTTTTACTTCCTTTTTTCTTTCTTTTTTAACTTCTTTTTTTGGCTTTTTGAAATGTTTTTTCTTAATAGCTAGCGGCTCTTCTACTATCTCTTCTTTAACTTCTTCTATAATCTCTTCTTTAATCACTTCTTCTTTAACCGCTACGCTAGGAGTATAAAAAAGCACCGATAATGCCTTATCATTCTTAATCTCACTTGCCTTTACATCGAATTTTAAAAAATACACCAACAAAATCGCATGAATTAAAAAGGAGATAAAAAATGCGATTTTATTTTTGTGTTGCAATAGCGAAATTTTCATGTCTTAATTCTTTTAACAAATCTATTACCATTACAAAATACTTATAACTAGCGTTTTCGTCTGAGCGTAAAATAATTATTTCATCTTTGCTTATATTATTTAAGCTAGACTTTAGTTCTTCGTAGTTTAAAGCTTTGTCATTGTAAAAAAATTCACCATTTTCATTAATACTAATAAAAGTCTTTTGCTTATCTTCTACACTTACACTATTTTCTGATTTTGGTAAGTTTATAGCGATTTTTTCTTCTACTATAAAAGTGCTAACACTTAGCACGATACATAGCAAAACCAGCATAATATCAATGAATGGAACTAGATTTAAGCCTTCTTTATTTACTCTCATTGCCAAACTCTGCTAATTTTACTTCTACTTTTCTATTAAAAGCGTTGTATATCATAAGAGTAGGAATTGCTACAACAAGTCCAAGTGCTGTTGCTTTAAGAGCAAGTGAAAGCCCTAGCATAATGTTTTTTGCATCCATACTAGCAGCATTTGCCATATCATAAAAAGTAATCATAATTCCAATAACCGTGCCTAAAAGCCCGATATAAGGTGCATTTTGATAAACGATGTAAAGACAGGTAAGATTTTTGCTAAGTGCTACTTCTAACTCATCTTTATTTTTATAATTATTTACCTTTACATTACTAAAAAATATAAGCCTTTCAATACTAAATACTAAAACTAAAAAACTCATAAAAAACAAAATAGCAAAAACAAAATAATCCAAATATTCTTTTAAAAATTCCATCTCTTCTCCTAAATACTAAAATAAACACATAATGCTGTAATAACAATGCCTAAAATTGTAGATATTAAAGCACCCTTTTTATCTCTTTTACAAAACGCTGTTAAAAAAAGCCCTGAGATATAAAAAATCACTAAAGCAACAGCAAAACCAACGGCAAGCACATTGAACCAAACACCACCATGAGCTTTATGTAGCAATAAAAGTACCCCATAAATACTCCTATCATAAGCTAAAAATTCAGCTTTATTATCTATAACTCTTATAAAATATGCATTTTTAATATTTCCTAATACATAGGTGTTTTTATTAAATCTTAATTCTGTATTATCAGGGATTTTAAGATTATTCTCTTTAATTAATTTAAGCATTACATCTCTTGCATTTTCTTTATTAATATTTTCATTTAGCTTCATAGAAACTACACTAGCTCCAGCATTTACTTTAAACCCGAAAATATAAAAAGCACCTGTAACAGCGTAAATTAACGCCATAGGCAAGAAAAACAAACTTAAATACAAATGTATTTTCATCCAAGTTTTATTGCTAATTAATTGCATTTATATCCTTAAATTAGGAAAAGTTAAAAAACTTTTCCTAAGTGATTAAAACTTATAGCTAAAGCCTAATTTGATATTTCTACCTGCTTCATAATCGTTTGCAGTTTCAACACCAAATCTTCTTTGCGAATGTGAAACATAAGTTTTATCAAACAAGTTACTAACACTAAAATTTATTTCAAGATTTTTGTTAAATGATGGCATGTAACTTGCATAAATTTCACTTACTCCATAACCTGCTTTTTTGGTTCCATCATCCAATGTTTTACCCGCAAATGCGATTAAGTTGTAACCAAATAATGTATCAATAGGATTTGCAAAATATTCAACATTAAATGTATATTTATCTCCACTATCACTATATGCCATTACAGCACCTTTTTTCTTATCATCTTCATGCTTTGTTTTTTGATGTGTATAACTTGCACTTACTTTAAAATCTTCATAAGCATAAGCAGCATACAATTCAACCCCACGAACATTAGATTTACCCATATTCATACGATTATAGTTTTCTAAACAAATAGTATTCTTGTGCTCATCTGTTGTTGATTTAGTGCAAATATTTTCTGCTATCAAATTCTTATAATCGGTATAAAAATACTTAGCTACAAAATTAACACTATGCTCATCAAAAGCTTTTTTATATCCAAATCCAGCTTCATATGCATTTCCGGTTTCAGGCTCTAAATTCTCATCAACATAATTTGTATTAAATGTATTTTCACTAAGTCTTAAAGCTTCTATCGGATCAGATCCTCTAAATACCTTTGAATACCCTGCAAATACATTAAGACCATTTTCAGCTTTATAATCAAGTGCTAATGCAGGGCTAAAGTTATTAAATCCTTGAGTTTTCTTGCCATAATTATCTATTGTAAATCTATCAAATCTAACACCAGGAATAATGCTTAAACCACCGATTTGTATAGTGTCTTGTAAAAATACTGAAAGGTTATTCGCTACTTCTTTAGGATGATTTTTTGTAGGAATTACTGCTAATGCTTCTGGGATTGTTATTGTTTCTTTAGTTTTATCTTTATTTATTTTTTCATAAGATAAACTTCCTAGTTGCATATTTGCATGATTTTTTCTAAAACTTGTTGTCTGATACCATTCAAGTCCATAAAATAATTCTTGATTTATCAAATCGCTTTCTATTTTTGTTTTATTATTAAGATAAGCACCAATAGTTTTTACCCCATCGTTTGATAAATATGCTTTACCACTAGATTTTTTAAACTCTGCATAGTTTGGAACTTCATCTTTAATAAGCCTATGTTCTGTATAATAAACTCTAAATTCGCTATCAATAAGCTCACTAGGATTGAAATTATAATTAAATGTATATGTATCTCTTTGCATTTTTTGAGGAAGTATTGCTTGAGCTCTTTCTCCTGCTTTTAATCCATTTGTATCAAATGCAACCGAGCCTCCAAACTCACCTCTAAAAGGATAATCGCCCTTATACTCAGTATGTTCATAGCTAAGACCTGCTTTATGCTCATCTTTATCATAATTTACTTTAAATAAATAGCTTAAATCATTGCCTTTTCCACCGATATCATTACCATTTCCATCTTTTCCGTAGCCATAATTTTTGTGATTAATATACGCTAAAAGACCAAAATTATTATCAGTTTTACCATATAACATCAAGCTTTTTTGCCATTCTTTATTATTACTTGCATAACCTGTCTTAAACTTACCACCAAAACTTTCATCACCATCTAGTAAATCAAACGCATTAACAGTTTTAAATGCAACCGAACCACCTAAAGCACCTGAGTTGTTTGCTACGCTTAATACACCTACACCAACATTTACAGCCTTTAACAAATCCACATCTAAAACTAAATCAGCTGAATGATGAAATATATTTCCACGCTGTCTTGCACCATCGACAGTAATATTAATACCTCTATCATTTACACCACGCATATAAAGTTTTTGATTAAATTGATTTGTTCCTGCTACATATACACCTGGTATATCTCTCATTACATCTCTAATTGCACCTGCGTTTTTACTAGATATCTTTATAGAATCAACTTCTGCGTAACCAATAGACTCTGCATTTACTTCGATAGTATCAAGTGTAGCATTATCATTAGCTGCTAAATTAATACCCCCTCCCATTAAACATAAAACTAATGATAGTTTAAAAGATTTTTTCAAGATTTCTCCTTAGTTGATAATTAAAATGATATTCTATAATAAAAAGAGTTAATATTAAAATTTATTATCATTTTAATTTTTATTGTTTAATTAAAGTTATATTAATTATTAAAATATATTAATTCTTATAATGATTATTAATAAATTCCTTTAAAAATTTAGTGTATTTTTTAAAGGAATTTGAATTAGGAATTTACTTTTTAAGTTTGTTTAGCTCTTCTTCTTTTTCTTTTAGTTTGTTTTCAAGGTCTATTACTTCGTTTTCTTTTAAGTTTTTTGCAATCATTAAAAGTAAAACCGCAATTGTTGGTAAAAATGCTGCGATGTTTGATTGATTTATTCCGTTTTGATATGGGTCAATGCTAATATAAAAGCATAAAAATAAAAAAAATGTAATATCTACTGAGTTTAAAAACTTCTTAGTTCTTTTTTCTTTTTGCATGTTAAATCCTTTAATAGTTTTAAACATTATAAACTAATTAAACAATTATTCAAATTCTTTTTTTTAATCTAAACATTAATAATTATGTATTAGATTAAGCAAAATCATTTTGAAAGGAAATTATGAAACAATTTATTTTATTTTTTATTAGCACAATAATTTGTGCATGGGGGGGGGGTATTTTTCAAATTTAGAATATGAGATTAATAAAAACCTTCAAAAAACAAACATAAAAGAAGAAAAAAGCGAGCAAATCCCAAACTCCAAAAATCAAAAAAGTTTTCACTCATCAAGCCTTACAATGCTTAAAGATAATTATTTATTAATTACTTATTTTGCAGGCTCTAAAGAAGGTGCTAAAGATGTAAAAATATATGCAAATCTAAAAGATAATGAAAAAATCAGTGACGCATTTGTTTTACTAGATAGACAAAAACTCATGAGTGATACTAAAGAATATATCAAAAAATTAGGAAATCCTGTTCTTGTAACTTGCAGTGATAAAATTCATTTATTTGTTGTAGGCGTTAGTTTTGGCGGCTGGGCAAATAGCAAGATATATCATTATGTAAGCGATATAAATATAATTGATTTTGAGTTTAAACAAAGCCTTAATCTAAGCCCTTATTTAAATATCTCTCATTTGGTGAAAAACAATGCTATAAATATTAGCTTTAGCGATAAACAAGGCTTTATTTTGCCTATTTATCACGAACTTTTGAATAAATATTCTCTTGCTTTAGTTTTTGATGAAAATGGAGAATTATTAAAAATTAACAAGATTACAAACAAAAATGGCTTGTTTCAACCAAGCGTTGTGGCTTTAGATAATTCTAAAATCTTATTTACTTTTAGAGCTGATAGAAAGGCTAATAATGATTTATATACGCTAACTTGCGATAAATACTTTAAATGTGGTGATTTAGTAAAATCAAATCTTAAAAATTATGATAATTCAGTGGCTTTATTTAATGCAAACAATAAAATCTATCTAGTTTATAATAGTGATTTAACAGGCATGCGAAATACATTAAGCCTAGCTTTAATGGACAAAAACTCAAATTTTATAAAGCTTTATGATATTGATAAAGGAGACGAAATGAGTTATGCAAGTGTTGTTAATGATGATAATTCATTTTATATTTCTTACACACATAATCGTGATTTTATTAATTTAAAACAATATTTATTAAAGGATTAAGCATGCACGCTCTTTATACCTTACTTTATCTAGCAATTTTTGCAATTTTTGTGAAGAAATATTCTATAAAGTCAATTATTACTATGTTTTTTATAATTATTCTTACAAACATAAATATCTATAATGAGCTAAGCATAAATGATTTTACTTATAGTATATTCTCAAATATAAGCATAATTAGTCTTTATTTGCTAATGTTAATTATTTTTAAGCAAACTAGGTATATAGATTTTAAAGGCTCTTTGTTTGTGTTTTGCATTAATTTTATTTTTTTACTTGCTTATTTGAATATAATTAGCGTTGATATTTATAGTAGCTTTAATGTAATAGCACTTATGATAATCTGCTTGATTGCTTATTTTATTAATAAAAACCTTGCTTTAATTTATTTATTTTCGTTATTTTTAAGTATGCTTGTGATTAATAAATTTAATTTATTTTTTGATATTTTATCACTTTTCATCTCTTTTATTTTTATTATCATAAGAGCTAAAAATAATTGATATTTTATAATTCCTATTTCAAATTCCAAGAAAATTTTAAAAAATTTAAAATAGGAATTTGAATTCGGAATTTATAAGTAATAATATAAGCAAATTAAACAAATACATTCTCTCTAATTATTAACATAACTAAAAACTAATCTTAAGCACAAAACTTCAAACAATATAATACATTCAAATTCCTATTTCAAATTCTACAAATTCATAATATTTTCAAACCATATTTTATATAAATATATTTCTTTTAAATATAAGAATCTATATCCTAAATCGTTAGTTTTATAAGTATTTTTGTAGTTATCTAAGTTTTAAATTTTTAACTGATTAAAAAATAAGCTTTATAATATTTATATCATTATAATAAATTTAAAACTTTTACATTTTATCATTTAAGATAAAAATATATTTTAATTCATTTATATTTTTTTCTAAATTGACTTTCACTATTTAATAAAAGTTTATCGGGGTAGCTAAGCCAGTTACCCGATATTTTACCAACCTTATGGTGATTTCAAACTCTTGAATGTTTTGCTAGAATTAGATTTGAGTTGATATTTTAGGCTAAAAATCTTAACCTTAAGCTTAAAGATTTTTTATTTTCCACAAAACGGCTGTTTTTTGCCGAAATTTTCAAAATGGAAAAATAAGCAAACTTTAAGTTAGCTCAAATCCTTACAAGCTAGACAAGTTTGTCTAGGTCTTTCAAACCTAATTCTAGCAAAACATGGTTTGAAACACTATTTCTTGTATGTGTTCTTTTGCTGTTTTTATTAACTTTCAAACCTAATTCTAGCAAAACATGGTTTGAAACAAAGAGTTTATAAAAAATCCACCCACGCTAGCAGGCTTTCAAACCTAATTCTAGCAAAACATGGTTTGAAACCCACTAAAAACATTAGCTAAATCGCTATTTTTAAAACTTTCAAACCTAATTCTAGCAAAATATGGTTTGAAACCTTTAAAATCCCCATTTAGACAAATAAGGATAAAAA
>NZ_JACGBH010000021.1:0-29041 GCF_020138295.1 Campylobacter sp. Cr9
TAATAATAGAAGTTTTTAAGGTGCTTGTCACCTTAAAAACGACTAAGGTTATTACAATAGTAATAACTGAATTAAACTATAAAGGTGCTACTCTTAGCACCTTTTACTTCTTAAAACTATTCTAAACTCTAAAATCTAATAAAATAAAAAATAAAATAAGTAAATAACAATCCCTTACTAATTCACTCTCATTATTATTAAAAATTAGTCACTTGTGATTGATTTTTAATAATAGTCTTGTGAGTGGTAAATTAAATAATATGATAAATTCAAATTCCTAATTCAAATTCTTTTTCTTTATTTTTAACCACTCTTGAGACTATTATTACAAACTAGCAAATAAATTGCTAATAATAATGCGAGTGAATACTAAGAGCTAAAATTTTAAATTTTATGCCTTATTTAGTAAAAGTTTAAATGCCAAATTCATATTTTAAATTATTTAAAAAACTTTTGGAATTTGAAATAGGAATTTAACTTGCTTATATTATTTTAATAATAAATATTAATTTCATTTTAAGTTAATTTAGTAATAATTCTCAATTTTAAGGAGAATAAATGAAAAGAAAATTATCTTTAATCGCTATTGTTTCAATAGTATATGCAAACGAGATTGATATAGGTGAAATTGATGTAAATAAGCCTATGAATGAAGTTAATGGGGGGGGTATTCAAAATATTCAAGTTTTAAAGAATATAATTTCAGTGATACAGAGCCAAATAAAAGAATAGATGAAAGTATCAAACAAAACTCAAATATTAATTTAAATATGGGGGATAATATTTCTACAAACAAAGCAGAAATCAGCCCAAAAGACTTTAGTATAAACGCAGCGCCGTTTTATCAAAACGCATTTTTGGTAAATGGAATGAGCTTTGATAATGCAATTGATCCAGCATCAACTAGTAAAGATATAAATTCTAATTCTATTTATAAAGTTCCTATTATGGGGGCACAAAGCAGTTCAATTAATACGCATATTTTAAAAAGTATAAAGATTTTAGATAGCAATATCAGTGCAAAATACGGCAATTTTGAAGGTGGTGTAATTGACACTAAGCTAAAAGATCCTACGAAAAAATTCGGTGCTAGAATATCTACAAGCTACACAGATGGTAATCTTAATAAAATCATAATAGATGAGGAAAATAGGGCTAATTATGAGACAAGTCGTGGCAAAAATCTAAATAATAATTTTGTAAAACAAAATCAAAATATTTATTTAGAAAGTCGTTTTAGTGATGATTATGGAATTTTGTTTGATTACTCAAGGACAACTTCAACGATAAAAATGCCAACAAAAAGAGAAGTTTTGGCACAAGGATATTTTTATCCTAATCAAAGCAGAAGAAATGAAAACTTTTTATTAAAAGGCTTTATAGCATTTGATGAAGGTAATCATATTTTAAAACCTAGCATTATCTATGCTCCTAGTGTTTATAAGGGCTTTTTAGAAGGTGTGATTGATTCTAATTTAGAAGCTAAATATGGTGGGATAATTTCTAGCGTTGAGCTTTTTAGTGAATTTGATGGCTTTAATATCACTCAAAATTTAGGTTATAGTATTCAAGATAGTGCAAGGTATTTTGATAAAAATACGATGTATTATTTTTTTACAAACGAGCAATTTAATTGGGGGACAAGCACTTGGTCTAGACGTGGTGGCTATGGAGATGTTAGGGAAAGAACTAAAGATTTAGTATATAAATTAGATTTAGAAACAGAAACAAAAGAATTTAAAAATACAGAACATACATTATACGCAGGTTTAGAATTAAATTATAAAAAAGCTGATTTTGATGCTTTAACAGGTTGGAAAGAATATAGCAATGCAACATTATTACCAAGTGGTTATGTTTGTAAGGAAAGTGATTTTCTTTGCTTTATGGGAAAGGCAACCGATAGAAAAGGAACAGAAGGAGAAGGGCAATATTTAAAAAATGCTTTAAATACTCCGAAATATTCTACCGGAGCTGATGCTTTTAATTTTGATTTGTATTTAGAAGATGATATTAAATACAAAAGATTTAACCTAAGATTAGGTGCAAGGGGAAGCTATGATGGCATTATTAAAAAGTTTAATGTAGCTCCTAGAATTACAAGTGAGTTTGATTTATTAGGCGATGAAAGCAATTTCTTTGGAGTTGGATACAATAGGTATTATGGTAAGAATTTCTTCGCATATAAGCTATATGATAAGATATATAGTCATTTAGAGTATTTAAGTAGAACAGACCCTAGTAGCGATTTTAAATTAGATAAGAAAAAGAAAGATCATTATCATTTTAATGGTTTAAAACGTTCTTATAATGATGAATTTAGCGTTTTTTATAGAGGTGAGATAAAAAATACAGCAATAAGTTTAAAATATCTAAAAAGATTAGGTAAAGATCAAGTTGTATTAAGTGATAAAAATACTTTAGGCTTAGCTGATTTAAACGATGATACCGTAGTTTCTAATTATGATGTTTATATTAATGCCGGCACTTCAAAAGCTGATATTATAAGCCTTGATATTGCAAATGCAAAAAGTATTGAAATCTTTAATACCTTAAATGATTTTAGCTTAAGTGCAAGTTATACAAAGAAAAAATCAGATTTTAAAGACTATAGAAGCGATGAGTGGGATAGAAATAATCAAGTTAAATACAATGGCGAAATAATCGCTCAAAAAGACCTTCCGATAATTGATTATTACGATAAATACAAAATCACTTTTTTATATAATTTAAACATTCCTGATTATGGTTTAGGAATTGCTAATTTATTTACATTTACACCTAGCAAGAAGGCTTTAATTTCTAATTACAATAGAGCCGAACGCATAAGAGAATATGAGCTAATTAAGCTAAACGATCATTTTACTTGGGATATGAATATTGCTTATAAATACAAGATGAAAAAAGATGTTGAGTTTTTTGCGAATGTAAATATTGAAAATTTATTAAATACAAAAAACAAAATAAACGCAAGCAAAAAAGACGATAAGCTAATATATGATTATGCGAGCGGAAGAAGCATAATGCTAGAAGTTGGATTAAATTATTAATCTTTTTATTCCTATTTTTAAGTTTAAAAATAGGAATAATTTTTCTTAAACTACTTGAAATTCCTATTTTAAATTCCTTTGATTTTTGTGCTTGAAATTTGCGGAATTTAAAATAGGAATTTGAATGCTGCAAGGCTTATTTTTAGGCTTAGCATTTACCCCATTTTTGGCTTAAAATTAGCTTAATAGTTAGAAAATTTGCTTGATTTTATGAATTTTGATTTGTATTTGCGAATTTTAAGCTTTTGCTAATGTTTAAAATGCCTATTTTATAGGGATTTTAGAACTTAAAAAATTCTTAAAAATAGAAAATGCTAAGAAATTCAAAAATCTTTATGAAGAAATAGAGCTTTAAGCTATGAAATTTCATTTTTGCTTAGCATTTGCTACTTTTTTAAATGATTTTATTTTAAAAGCTTATTAGATAATATTAATCATTGTTTTTTATAATCACTTTTTTATTAAATCTTTTTAGCAAAAGTATGGAAGAATTAAGGGTTAGAAAGACATTTCCCCGCTTTAGGGGATTGAAACTCTATCATTAAAATTCTACATCTATTTGCCATTTTGTTAGAAAGACATTTCCCCGCTTTAGGGGATTGAAACTTGCATTTTTGCTTGGCTCTTATGAGCGATGAGTTTATTGAAAAGACACTTCCCCGCTTTAGGGGATTGAAACGATTTAGCCACGTTCTCGGCTGTTTTTGATTTTTTGTTAGAAAGACATTTCCCCGCTTTAGGGGATTGAAAGAATCTTATTTGATTGTTATGGTTATAAAAATTATGAAATTATTTATGCAATCAATTCAGCCAAAGCACTCGCACTATAAAAACTAATTTGATAAAGCACTAACAAAACTAAAATAATAAAATTATTAATAAACAACTAGCTTTGATTAATTCGTTTGAAGTTAAAAAATCCAAATTTATATCATTAAAATAATTTAATTTCCGAATTTAAATTCCTTTGAAAAAGCTTTGAAATCACATTGAATTATTGGAATTTGAAATAGGATTTTAAAAATTGAAATTCCTATTTTAAATTCTAAAATAGGAATTAATTAAGTTTAATAATCAAGTTTAGGGCGAATTGTCTCATCGCTTGAAGGTGGAAGCTCTGGATAAACTATCTGCGGTAGTTTGCCACTAAGTGATTTTAAAAAGCTTATGATATTTTTAATTTCTTGTTCGCTTAGTTCAATTCCAAGCTGAATTCTTCCCATAGATTCAACCGCTTCAGTTAAGCTCCAAATACTGCCATTATGAAAATATGGAGCTGTTCTTGCTACATTTCTTAAGGTAGGAACTTTTACTCTATTGTTTTCGTTTCCGTTAAAATCTCCGTAATTTACATATTGATACCTAACAAAGCCAAAACCCCTAAAAGCCCCGCCAACATTTATCCCATAATGACATAAAACACAACCTTTATTAATAAATGTTCTAAGCCCTTGTTTTTCATCAAAACTTAAAGCATTTACATCGCCTTCTAAAAACTCATCATATCTTGAAGGGGTGATTAAAGTTCGCTCAAATATACCGATAGTCGCTGCAATTAAGTCAAAATCAATATTAATATCATTTGAAAAAGCGTCCTTAAACTCATTTACATATTCAGGAATGCTTTTGATTTTTTCTACTACGATTTGGCTATCTTCTGCCATTTCAACATCAGCTTGGATAGGTCCTTTTGCTTGTTCTTTTAGATGATTTGCTCTGCCGTCCCAAAATTGATTAGGATTAAACACTGCATTATAAACGCTTGGAGCGTTTAGGTGGTGCGGGTTTGCTTGCCATTTGTGCCCTGTGCTTGCAGCTACGCCATCAACTCCACCTAAACCTAAATTATGACAAGTATTGCACGATATTAGCCCACTTCTTGAAAGTCTTGGGTCAAAATAAAGCTTTTTACCTAATTCAATTCTTTTTGTTGTAGTTGGATATATTTCATAATCAGGGCTTGTATTTTTAATTAACTCTTCAAGCTCATAAGCATTGCTAGGGATTGCTTTTAGTCTTATTTTTTTAGCATAAGCAATTAGAGTTTTATCATCTACATTAAAAATATCTTCTCGAATTTGTCTAAAACTTAGCTCATTAGAGATTGCAAAACTAAATGCAAGTCCTAAAAATATTAATTTTTTCATACAAGCTCCTTTTAATAATTTTTATAATGATATTAATAATTATTTAATAATATTAAATAATAATAATTATAATCAAGAAAAAAGGAAAGATTATGAAAAAGCTTTTTATTTTGTTTTTTTGTGTTTATGCAATGGCTAGCGATTTAGCTATTAAGTGTAAAGAAAATGATTATTTATCTTGCACAAATCTAGCAATTAGCTTAATAAATAGTGATATTAAAAGGGCTAAAAAATTATTAGCATTATCTTGTGAAGAAGATGTTGCCTTAGCTTGTCATCGCTTGAGTTTGATTTATTTTAATACTGCTAAGAAAAATACACAATTAGCAAAAGAATTAGCAAACAAAGCTTGTGATTTAGGCTATTTGCAAAGTTGTCATAATCTAGGAAATATTTATAAATACTCTTTAGCTAAAACGAAGCAAGATTTTCTTAAAGCGATAAATTATTATGAGAAAAATTGTGATAAAAAATATGCAAACTCTTGCTATGAACTTGCAAATTTATATCAATATTATTTACCTATAAATGATGATTATGTTTTGCTAAATCATAGCAAAGCTTGTGATTTAGAATTGGCTGCGTCTTGCTATCAGATAGGCTATTTTGCGTATTTTAAAAAATATAATTTAGATGATTTAGAACTTGCTTTAAAATACTTTTTAAAAGCTTGCGAACTAAATCAAAATCTAGCTTGTATGATGAGTGCAAATATTTATGAAAAACAAAACAATATAGAAAATGCTTTGAAATTTTATAAAAAAGCTTGCGATTTAAGAAGTTTTACATCTTGCAATAATTACGAAAGAATTAAGGATAAGAAATGAAAAAATTATTATTAATATCAAGTTTTTTTATTAGTTTAAGTGCTTATGATTTTGGCTTGAAGATAAATGAGTTTAATACTAGCGAAGTTGATAGTTATTTTAATTATGAATATGGCAAAAGCAGACCTTACACATGCAATCTTCGCTCATCTTTTTTGCCAAATACAAAAAAAGGCGAGATTTTTAAGAAAATATTTGGCGATAAAAAAGCTTATAAAAGTCTTAGAAGTCTAGCTTGTAATATTGATGAAAATAATTATTTTTTATGGCTTATTTTTAAAGATGATATCTTAAAGCAAATAAAATACGAACTTAGTAAAGATTACGAAGATTTAAAACAAGAATTATCATTTAAATACGAGCTAATCAAAGCAAATAAGGTTAATCTTGATGATTATTACATAAGCGATTATGATGAATTTGAAATAGGAATTAACACTGAATGCAATGCTAAATACTGCAGAGATTTTAGTATTTTTAAGATTAATGATGAGATTGAGCTTATACTAATTAATGCAAATTTTAACAATCTTAAAAAATCAAGCATAATAATTAGAGCAAAAGATTTAAAAGAGCTTTATGATAAAAATAAATTTTAATTTAAAGTGATTTTAATTTTCATTATACTACAATCTAAGAATAATTATTAATTTTGGAGATTTTATGAAGAAAGTTTTTTTATGCTCTATTATTTGTTCTTGTGCTTTAGCAGAAATTAATGTTGGCAGTATTGATGTAACGGGGGGGGGTGCTAACTTGATTAATAATCAAAAAAGCACTATTTATTCAAGTGAATTTTTAAAAAATTTTATCGATACAAACAATGATTTAACTCAGATTTTAAAATATAATCCGAGCGTTACTTATGATACTTCAAATACCACTAGTTTTAATGGTTCAAGCTTTAGACCTGATAAAATCAGTATTCATGGTAATTTATACTATCAAAATAATTTTAGTTTAGATGGTGTTGATATTACAAATGATATTGAGCCAGGTGTAGGTAGCATAGTTCATCCCACTAAGGGTGATGAAACTCCTTCTTTAGGAGTGTATTTAAATACAGATATTTTAGAAAGTATTGAAGTACACGATAGCTTTGTTCCTGCTAAATATGGTAATTTTGCAGGTGGTGTAGTTGATAGCAAGAGTAAAAATCCTAGCAAAGATTTTAGTGCATATATAAAAACAGGCTTTACATCAAGCAAACTTACTAAAACTTTATATCCTGATTGTGAAAATTCAAAAAACCCTAGCAGTTGTTTAGCTACCATAAAAATGTTTGAAGAAGATGAAAAACTAAATCCAGATTATGTAAAAACATGGAAAAAACATTCAGCTGCGTTTGGAGCTAGTGGCTTTATTAATGATAAATTAGGAATATTGTTTGATTATTCTACGCTTAGAACGATAATCAAAAAGCCAGGAGATAGTTCAATTGCTGTTAGAAAGCCTTATAAATTAAATAATTATTCTGATAATTTTTTGCTTAAAGGAATTTATTTTGCAGACAATGGTATATCAATAACTCCTAGTATCTTATATGCTCCTAGCAAAGAAGAATATAATCAGGATATGGTAAAGGATAGTCAAGGTAGATTTGAGATAAAACAAAATAATTTAGTTTCTAAAGTCAATTTAAATTATGAAAATGATAATTTTAAAATAGATTCAAATTTATCATATTCAAAAATCAATCATGATAGAGAAGTTAGTAATCCGATAATGAAACAATGGAGAACCTCTGATATAAAAAATTGGGGTAATAGTTTTTATTCATATGAAGGCTGGTTAAGAGGTATGAAAAAACAAACCGAGACTTTTTCATATGATTTAGATACTAATATATTTTTAGATAATCATACTATTAATACAGGTTTAGCTTTAAGTAGCGAAAGATTAAATTATGAAATAGAGCCATCTGTATTTTATAGCATGCCATTTTCTTTAGGGACTAATGATTGCCTTGATGATACTTGCTCTAAAGATGATTCATTTGCAGGAAGTGGGCAGTTTTTCAAGAAAAAGACTGAATATAATGGCTTAGTTAAGTTAAATTCTTCATATTATGCGTTTTATTTAGAAGATGAATTTAAGCATAATAATTTTACTTTAAGATTTGGTGCTAGAGCTGATTATAATGATTTATATAAAAATTTTAATATCGCTCCTAGAATAAAGACTACTTATAATTTCAATGATGAAAGTAGTGTTAGTTTAGGTTATGCAAGATATTATGGAAGAATGCCTTATGCTTATAAATTAAATAGCATGTATAATCCAGAAAAAACATTCACAAGAACAAGTCCTACAGGCGAATGGACTGAGAGCAAATCTACATATAAACCTGTTTTAACAAATAATAAGCTAAAAACACCTTATGATGATGAAATTGCATTCAATTATGTGCAAGCATATAAAAATGCGAAATTTGATTTTAAGTATGTATTTAGAAATTCAAAAGATCAAATAATGACTTCAACTTCAAAAATATTAGGAATAGTAGAAGAAGATGGAAGTGATAAAACTTATTATGTAAATAAAGGAAAGATTAAAAATCATAATTTTGCATTAGGGATTAAAAATATTGATGAGATTAATTTGTTCGGTATAGAAAATAATTTTTCTTTGATAGCAAATTATAATATTCATAAAAGAAATTTAGCAGATTATACAACAGATACTCTTAGTATTTTAAAAATGCTTAGCGAAAGAGTTGATAAAAATGGAAGAAATTTTGATCCTAATAAAATAATGTATGATGGCAAAATTATAGATGCAAATGATAAGCCTATAAGATCATTTGATCAACCTTGGGGATTAAGAATAGTTACTGATCATAAATTTGGTAATTTTACTTTAGTTAATTTTATTCATTATGAGAGTGGTTATTGGTATGAGAAAATTTATGAGCATATAGTTGATGATACTAGCAAATTAAGAGCTTATGAAGTAGATCATCAAAAATCAACAATTATGTATGATTTAAAACTTAAATACGAGCAAAAAATCAAGAAAAATACATACTATGCAAGTATAGATGTAGGTAATGTATTCAACACAAAAAGAATTCAATCAAGCGATGGTCTTACATTAAAGCAAGGTAGGTCGTTTTATTTTGAAGTAGGAGCTAAGTTTTAATGCCAAATTTAATGCTAGAAAATGAAGTAGATTTTATAGTTTTTATTATCTTAGGCGTGATGAATGCTTTATGTATTGCAGTTTTGATTGAAAGAATTGTGTTTTATTGTTTTTTTAAATATGAAAATTATAAAAGTTTAGAAGAATTTGAAATAGGAATTAGCAAAAACCTAACAATTCTTTCAATCATAGCCCAAAATGCACCTTATATAGGGCTATTAGGAACTGTTTTTGGTATTATGATGGGCTTTAATAATATTGATGATACCCAAAAGATAATAAGTGCATTAAGTGGTGCTTTAAAAGCTACTGCGGGCGGGCTTGTTGTTGCAATACTTGCTCTAGTAATATTTAATATTTTTGATAGATGCAATGCAAAGCTAATTGTAAAATACAAAAAATTAAATAATCTTGTTACAAAATGAATAAACCCAGCTTAAACATAATCCCACTAATTGATGTAATGCTAGTAATTATTATAATTTCACTTAGCGTGCAAAGTTTTGTAAAATACAAAGCAATTGATATAACCCCACCGCTTAGTAAAAGCGAACAAAATGCCAAAACAGACGCGAATGTTTTAGCAATTTCAAAGGAATTTGAATTAAGAATAAACGATGAAATAGTAAGTTTAGATGATTTAGTAAGCAAGATTAATAAAGATGAGAAATTAAACATAATTTGCGATGAAGAATTATATTTTAAAGATTTTATAAAAGTAATTTATGAATTAAAAAATAATAATTTTAATAATTACACAATACTTACAAGGCTTAAATAATGAGAATAATTGTAATTTTTGTTTTGATATTTTTAGCTCAAGTTTTTGCAGTTTCTATAATACATTTAAAAGATGAAAGCAAATTAAAAAATCAAACAAGCATAAGCTTAAGTGCTAGTAATTTTAGCTTTATACAAGATGAGCAAATAATAGAAGAAAAAGTTGAAGAAATTAAAGCTGAAACAAAACAAGAGATTAAAGAAGGTATAAAGAAAAAAATCAAACCTAAAGAAGAATTAAAAAAACAAAGCGAAATAAAAAAAGTAAAACAAGTTATAAAGCATGAAGAAAGGCAAGTTGCTAAGACTGAAGAAAAGCAAGAAATTAATCAAAATTACGGAGCAAATATTGAAGGTAAAACCAACGCAAATAGTTTAAATAATAATTCAAGCACAGGCTCAAACGATGAAGCTTTGGCTTTACTTATAAACGAGCTTTTAAACAAATATAAAAAATATCCAAAAAGAGCAAAAATGCTAAATATTAAAGGCAAAGTAGCGGGTAATTTTATGATAAAAAATGATGAGCTTACTATAAATATCATAGAAAGCTCTCACGAAATGTTTGAAAAGCAAACAAAACAAACAATAAGAAAAGTAAAAAATAAAATCCCTAAACAAGCTTATAACACAAGGATTTCTTTTGTAATAAACTATAAATAATTAGTTATGTTTAAAATTATTTATTAGGCTTAATTCTTCGCAAACATTTAAGATTTCATAAGAAATATTGCTTGCTATTTTGTATTCGCTTAGTCTATTTGAGTGCATTAAAGCGTAATTTTGAGCGTTTTCTTTTGTATCAAACAAATACACCCCACCAGCTCTACTATAATCATCATTAAATGTCCAAATCTTACTTATAAAGCCAGTTTCTTTATTAATGCTTTTAGCCAAATCAAGGCAAGAGCTAACAAACTCATCACCTTTAGCACCAAAATAATCAAATGTAATTTGTAAAACTACCATAAAAACTCCTTATTTAAAATATCTTACATATTAGCTTAAAAATAAGCCTATTTCAAATCTTAGAATTTGAAATAGGAATTTGGTTTAAAATAATTGCGGGATTATTCCTGTAAGATAGCCAAAAATTAAGCAAATAAAACTAATGCCCCAAATATAAAAAAATGAGCGTTTTATATGATCTTTAATAGCAACATCAGCAAGACCACAACCAAGTAATGTAGCAGGAACAACAGGGCTAATAAATGTAGCGCAGTTTCTAGCTAAAACCATAATAATAGCAAGGTTCATTGGATCTATTCCAAAAGCATTTGTAACGCTTAAAACCACAGGCATAACGCCATAAAAATAAGAATCCGTGCAAAAGATTAATGCCATAGGAACAGCTAATAAGCCTATTATTAAAGGTATTAAATTGCCGTATTCATTTGGAATTAAGGTTAGCAAAGATGAGCCCATTTTATTCATAATTCCACTTTTATCAAATACACCGATTAAAATACCTGCTCCTATTAATGTAATATACATCATAATAGCACCACCACTTGCTTTATCCATAACTTTTTTTGCTATTTTTAAATCAGGATAATTTAGCGGCAAGGCAATTGCAAAACCTATCATAAAGCATACATAAGAAGGCAATACATTTATAACTAAAGCAGCAATAACAGCTATTAATAAAAATACATTTACCCAAAAGAATTTATCGTTTTGATATTCGCTTTTTTCAATTTCAAGCTTTATGCCTTCAAGATTTCCACCAGCTCCACGCTTTTTTTCTTGATATCCTATAAATATCGCTAAAGCAAGTGCTAAAACAAGACCTAAAACCTGCATAGGGATTAGTTGATGCCATAAATCATTTGCATCAGCTTTTATAACAGAAGCAGCTCTAAGAGTTGGACCTCCCCAAGGAAGAACGTTCATAACACCCATAGCACTTGCACAAATTAAAAGAAGAGATGATCTTCTCATATTTAAACGCTCATATATAGGAAGTAATGCAGGAATTACGATAAGAAAAGTAGCTGCCCCACTACCATCAAGATGAACGAACATTGCCATAAGTGAAGTAAGGATTGTGATTATATACACATTAGGAGTAACCTTGCTAAGCAAGAAATTAATTATCCTATTAAAAAACCCACTAGCACTTAAGGTGCTAAAGAAAAGTATTGAGAATACAAACAATGCGGCTGTATTGCTAACGCTTTTTACACCATCAGCGATGAAGCCTTTCATAACTTTAAAGCTTAAAACATCTCCTTTAACCCCTAAAGCCTTGCCAACTCCAAAACCACTAGCATCCATTATCATAAGCAAAGCACCTACAAAAGCACTAACTAAAATAAAAGCAAGAGCAGGTGTGGTTTTGTCTTTTAAAAGAAGCCAAACAATTAGCCCAAGTCCAAAAAATCCGATAAATGATAAAAATAAATCCATTTTTAACCTCCAAAAATATTTGATTTTATCTAAACGGCATATATAAACCAAAAAGCAAGAGATTAGAAGTAAGGATTTGTTACTTTTAGTAACATCTTTTAAAAGTATTAAGAAATTATTAGTTTTTAGATTTATCTAGGATAAATCTAAAATATGAGCTTAAGCTAAATCTTTGAAAGTATTATAAATATGTGCTTTATAATCTTCTTGAAATCTTTTAATATCAGGATTTTTAATCACATCATTACACATAAATGTAGGAAGTCTTTTCATACCTAAAAACTCAAACGATTTATGTAAGTGATAGCATACTTCATCAATATCTCTTCCATCAAAAAATTCACCTTTATTAAACGCACTCTTAGGTAAATTCCAAGTCCAAGAAAGCATATATCTTTTATCAAATGCACTTCCGCCTGAGCCGTATTTTTTGCTCTCATCACTTCTAGTTCTTCCATCATTTACATAAAGTCTTCCTTTGCTTTGTGTAAAAACTTCATCTATATATTTTTTAACAGCCCAAGGCTCAGCCATCCACCAGCCAGGTATTTGCCATATCCAGTAGTTTGCATTTGCTAATTTTTCTATTTCTTCTTCTATATCATAGCCATTTGCAATGTTTGTGATTTCTACATTAAAACCAAGATTAATTAAAGTTTCTTTTGCTATTTCGCATAAGCTAGAACCTAGAAGACCTTTTGCGTGAAGATAAGGGATTGCTCCGTTTATAATGATAACTTTTTTCATAATTTCTCCTTTTTTTTCATTATAGGACTTTTATGATTTACCATTAATTAAGATTGAATTAGGCTTTAAATTCTTTGAAAAATCGTGGAATTTGAAATAGGAATTTGATTTTTAATTATTGTAATTCCTAATTCAAATTCTTTAAAATTATTTATTTTCTTGGCTTTTTAAATACACGCTTGCACAATCTTTGCTAAGCTCTCTAATCTTTAGCATGAAATCTTGTCTTTGAGCTACGCTAATTGCACCCCTTGCATCAAGGGTATTAAATAAGTGAGCACACATTAAGCAATAATCATACGCAGGTAATGAATAACCTAAATCAAGCACCGCTCTTGCTTCATTATATGATATATCAAACATTTCTTTAAGTCTTGAAGCATTTGCTAATTCAAAGTTAAACTTAGAATATTCAAACTCACCTTGCTTATGAACATCAGCATAAGTTAATCCACCGCCCCAGTTTATATCATAAACATTATCAATATCTTGAATATACATTGCAAGGCGTTCAAGTCCGTAAGTAATCTCAGCACTAATTAAATCGCAAGAAAATCCCCCAACTTGTTGAAAATAAGTAAATTGAGTAACTTCCATACCATCAAGCCATACTTCCCAACCAAGCCCCCAAGCTCCTAAAGATGGGCTTTCCCAGTTATCTTCAATAAATCTTACATCGTGTTTATTTAAATCAATTCCTAAAACTTTTAAGCTATTTAAATATAAATCTTGAATATTCGCTGGACTTGGCTTCATTAAAACTTGAAATTGATAATAAGCACCTAAGCGATTTGGATTTTCTCCGTATCTTCCATCGGTTGGTCGGCGTGATGGAGCAACATAACAAACATTATGTGGCTTAGTGCCAAGTGATTTTAAGAATGTTTGTGGATGAAATGTCCCAGCTCCAGCAGGAAAGTCATAAGGCTGAATTAGAGCACAACCTTGCTCGCACCAATACTTTTGTAAGTTTAAAATAATTTCTGAAAATGTCATTTAAAAGCCTTTAAAATAAATTTTATTTATCATACAAAATTAATATAAATTTATGTTATTTTGCTTATAATTAGCGATTTTTTAAGGAGATTTTATGAAAAAAATTATTTTAATTGCTAGTTCATTATTTTTATTTAGTGCTTGCACGGCTGATAAACAAGAAGGAGAGATTGTAAAAAATAATCTAATCAATTTAGCTCTTCAAACTGCTTTAAATCCTAATTTAAAAGATGAGCAAACAAATTGCATTGCAAACAAAAATGCCAATGCTTGTTTAAATATTGCAAATACTTTATTACAAGGCACATCAAACGCACAAAATGTTCAAGCTGCTAGCTATTATTATCAATTAGCTTGCGCTTTAGGTCTTAGCGTAGGTTGTGATAACGCAAATAGATTACAAAAATAACTACATATTAGGCTCTTGCCTAATATCTTTTTAATTAAACACATTATAAAATAAGCCAATTTTTTCCAAGGAATGAAAATGTTAAAAAAATCATTAGTTTTAATAAGTATTTTATATTCTAGTTTAAATGCTAGTGCGGTTGATAAAAGATTTTCATATCAAGATTATCTTGATTTTGGAGCTAATAAGGGTAAGTTTAAAGCCGGAGCAACAGGATTAAGCGTAACGTCTAAAGATGGCAAGATCACAGTAGATAGTTTTGCTCCTATGCCTATGATTGATTTTGGAGCGAGTAATAAAACTGGCGTTATGAAAGGCGAATACTCAAATATCGGTGCTAATAAAGTTTTAACTGCAGCTCATATGATAAGTGAGGTAATAAAAGATTCGCATGGTAATCCTTATTTAGTTAGGCAAGGAACAATATTAGAATTTGGTGGGGTAGGCTCTAGAGTTGTAAGTGCGTCAAATGATTTTGCTGATTATTTTGGTCAAGATACACCTTGTCAGGGAAAAAAATGCCACAGAACAGACATAGAAGATTTTGCAGCGCTTAGAATGAGTAAGGTAAATCTAAATCACAAAGCAGAGCTTAGTCCTGTAAAAGTATATGATGAAAATAACAAAGATATAAGTTTTGAGAATAAAACTAGTACAAATGGTAAAGCCGAATATTTTAATAGTGATAGATACACTTTGTTTGTAAGAAGTGGTACAGGGTATCAAAAAATAACCGAAAATAAAAATGATGCTATAAATATTGCTGACGCTAGCAAATATTTTACAGGTGGGCTTGTAGAAATATCTAAAGAAGATAGCTTAAAATATGAAAGAGCAATTTACACAAAAGGCTATTATGATGATACCGGTAGGGTGCCGTTTTCAAGTGTGGGGTCTGAAGGTGATAGTGGAAGTGCTTTGTATGTATGGGATAAAGTAGAGCAAAAATGGCTTATGGTAGGGTTTGCAGCAGCGACTGATTGCGCTGGAAGTAGTGCAGCTGATGGTAATGGACAATGTACTTATATGTCTTACCATGGTATAAATTACAATACTACTGAAGCTTTTGATAAAGCTCATAGCGTAACTTCATCAGCTAATTTAAGCCTTGATGCAAATAGTTTAAAAGATGGAGCAACTGAGCTAGAAAAAACCATGGGAGCTTTATCGTTTAAGCATTATTATGATACAAAAACCGCTAATCAAACCCAAGCAAACTACAACGATAGAACTAAAGCTATGGAAAATGATAAAGATATTTACATACAAGGCGGCTCTTTAACTCTTAGTGCTAATGCTGATTTAGGCTCAAGTGCCTTAATCATAAAAGATAATTTAACTTATGATATTAAAGGTGATTTTGACTTTTTACATGGTGGATTAGATATAGGAAATAATTCAGTTGTAAATTATTATGTAAAAACAGCAAAAAATGATTATTTACATAAAGTTGGAAATGGAAAACTAAATGTATATTCAAATAGCCCAACTGCAGGGCTTAGAATAGGCGGTGGAGAAGTTGAGTTTCATAGTACAGGATGGCAAAATACTTTTGGAAGTATTTATATGACAAATAATTCAAGCCTTAAGATAAATAATGCAAGTCAAATAAATACTGATTATTTATATTTTGGCAACAACGCAGGTAAGTTTGATTTAAACGGTAATAGTATTAATTTTAACAATTTTTATGCAAGTGATAATAATGCAGTTGTAACAAATACAAGCACAACAGCGAGTAACCTTAGTATAAGTAAAAATCTTACAAAAGATACCATAAGCCACGGAGCTATAAAAGGCAATATCAATATAAGCCAAAATAACAACAGTAATAAAACTCAAAATTCAGTTTATGATGGTGGTTTAGATATTAATAGTATGGAATTTAAAAACGGAAATCTAGCTTTTCAAGGTCATCCTGTAGTGCATAATTATGTAGATACCACAACAGCTAACAAAATCAAGCAAGCAACAGGCGAAGATGTGTTTACTGCTCCTACAAGATTAGATCAGCAAGACTGGGAAGATAGACTTTATAGGATGAATAGCCTAACTCTTAATAATGCAAATCTTGATATCTTAAAGCATTCAAGTGTTGAAATATCAAATATAAGCTCCACTTCTTCAACTATAACAATAGGCAAAAATTTAGCCTATATTGATGGGTTTGATGGAGAAAATATAGTTTATGTTCCTAAGACAGATTCAATGGCAGGTACAGATAAAAATGAAAATTATTACTCAAATATGAAGTATCAAGAAAATGTGAGTAGCGGAGAAAGCGTTGCGAAAAATATATTTATAAATTCAGATTTTGATTTAAAGACTAACTCAAAGCTAAGCCTACTAAATGGCACAAACTACAAAGGCAAAATAACAGCTGATGATACTTCTAGCCTTGAGTTTAATGGTGCTACTATAAATGCTAATATAAATGCATCTAGCCTTAGCTCAACAAATACAACTTATGTTTATGAAAGTGCTACAAATGCACTAAATATAAGCAAAAGCACAAGTGGAGCGAACAATACTCTACTAATTCAAAAAGACTTTTTAAACGGTGCTGATAAGCTACTTTTAGTAAGTTTAGCAAACTCTACAATAGTTAGCGAAAATTATTTTGATATTAAAGGTGAAAGCTCGGTATTTGCAGACCTTAAACCAAATGTGAAGTATTATGATGAAAATGGCACAGCTAAGTGGTATTTAGAAAAAATTACAACTCCAAGTGAACCAAGTAATCCAAGTGAGCCAAGCACACCAGAAGAGCCTAGCAATAAACCTGAAATTCCGTTAATTCCATTAGAGCCAAGCACACCGATTACACCGCCTGATGTAAATAACCCTGATGAGCCAGAAAACAAACCAAGTGAGCCAGAAACTAAACCTGAAATTCCGTTAATTCCATTAGAGCCAAGCACACCGATTACTCCAAGCGTTCCATTTGATCCAAAGCCTGAGAATAATCCAAGCAATACAGAAACTCCAGGTCATTACAAAGAATATTTCTTCGTAAAAGAAAAAGAAGTAGCAATAAACACAGCAAAAAATACGCTAAATCAAGCATTTTTTAACTATGTTTTAGAATGGAACAATATGCAAAAGCGTATGGGAGAGCTAAGAGATGAGGTAGCTAATGGTGGAGTTTGGATAAGAAATTATGGCGGAGCAAGTACATATTTAAAAGATAATAAAACAAAATATTATGAGCTACAAATCGGAGCTGATAAGATTAGCGAATTTGATGATTTTAACGCTTATGCAGGAATAATTTTTACTAATTCTATTTATAAGCTAGATACTAAAAATATTTTAGAAGGTAAAGTAAAAGGCATAGGCGGGGGACTTTATTCAAGCTTTTTATTTAACAATGGCTTTTATATTGATATGATTGCAAAATATGCTGATTATAAAAATGACTACACTTTAACGCTAAACAATGGCAATAATAAAGCAGTTTATATTAAAGCAGATAATCATTCAAAAAACCTTGTAGCAAGTATTGAATTAGGCAATAGATTTTATATGAATGATTATTATTTAGAGCCTAGCGTTGAGCTAATTAGTGGTTATGTAAGTGCTATTAAATTAGAAAATAAAGAAGAGCATATCAAATTAGAAAGCAAGAGCTTTATTCCATTAAACACAAAAACTATGCTAAGTTTTGGTAAGCAAAGTAGCGAAGATTCAAGATTTGGCTTTAGGTTTGGCGTTGGACTTGCAGCTGATTTAATTAAAAGTGGCGATAAAACCATAAGAGATTTAAATGTTATAAGACAAATTGAAGGCAAAAAAGATGCAAGAATGCTAACAAATGCTTCATTTAACTACTACTTTACGAATAATCTAAGATTAATGACCGAGTTTGAAAGAACATTTTTTGGTGATTTGAATGTGGATTATTCATTTAATATGACTTTAAGAAAGAGCTTTTAATCTCTAATTCCTATTTTAAATTCCTAGAATTTAAAATAGGAAATTCAAACTTCTAATAAAACAAAAATTAATAACAAATATTAATATGGAAAGGCTATTGTTTTATTACAAATTTTAGGAGATTTTATGAAAAAATTATTAAGTTTTATAATGCTTGCTTTTATGCTCGTTGCTTGTGGGAGCGATACTCCTGATGTCGTAGTTAAAAAATGTATGCAAGCATATATTAAAGAAGATGTAAAACAAGTTGCTAAATGTGCTTACTACAAAACAGAAGATGAAAGACAAAGATATTTGAAAGAAGTCATTTATAGTATCAAAAAAGATAAAGAATTTATCAATACAAAAAGTGGCGTAAAATTAATAGAAACTTCTATAGTAAATGAAAATGAAAATGTAGCTCAGGTTAAAGTTGTAGTAACATATAATAACGGCGATAAGGACAATGGCTTAATAGATTTAGTGAAAATAAATGGTTATTGGTATGTGAAAAAGTAATTTTAGCTTTCCAAACTCATATGGATTTAAATTCCACTAGAATTTAAATCCGTAAATTACGCAAATAATTTCATAAATTAATAGTATCTACTACCGCTTAAAGAAAATAAAGCGGCTCCTAAAACAAACATAGAAATTAATTTTATAATAATTGTAACAGCAGCAATAGCGCCGATTACAATTAAAATGTTTTTTAATTTTCTTGCTCTAATACCTGTTATAGGTGTAACTTCGTATTTAGTAAAAAATTCTTTTAATAATACAAACTTATAACTCGCAGCCACAATCATAGTAATAGAAATATATATAAAAGAAGCACCAAAAAACGATGTTAGCCACCAAATAACACTTGAACCTAATGTAAAAGCTAAAACCAAAATTGCAGTATGAATCCACATTGACCTATAAGCATACGCAAAATAGCTAAAAATCATAGTAGGTAGGCTAAAATCTTTTAATCTAAAAGAATATTTAGCTACATTTGATTCGCCATTATTTGTATAGTATTTTGCTGCATCGCATAATTCATCAACAATTTCTGCATTAGCTAATTCACCGAAAAAATCAGCTAATTTTGTCTTTAACTCAGTTTCATTTTTTACTAATTCTTTAGCCTTATCGCTAATCATAAACTCAGTCATTTTAAGTTCCTTGTTATATCATTTGTGATATTTTTTGATAATTGTCATTTTGCACTGCTTTATATACAAAATATAAATCTATCAAAACATAAATTCCTAATGCCCATAAAATAAAAACACCTATAAAAATAAAAGTTGTAATACAACCAATAATAAAAAGTGCTAATTTTAAAATACCAAGTCCGAAGCTGCCTTGATAAAATCTATCAACCCCAAGCCAACCGAAGAAAAATCCAAAAACCACAGCTAAAATAGGGCTTTTAAGCGGTATTAAAGGCAAATTTTTAAGCTTTTCTTCACTGATATTATCTAGCTTGTCATTTAGCATAAATTTTTGTTCGTTAGAAATTTTGCCATCAAGCAACATTAAAACAGAATTTTTATCCATTTTTACTCCTTTTTTGATTAAAAAAAGAGATTATACCCCCCCCCTAAGTAAATATAAAGTAAATAAGACAAAAGTATTTATAAAAAAATTACATATTTATTTTTCTAATTCCTATTTCAAATTCCACGAAATTTTCATTGTTAAAAAATGTTAATTTAAAAATCAAAAATTAAGCTAAGTATAAGATTGGGGGGGGGTATTATACTTATTTTTAAAATATTTAAGGAGAATTAATGAAAAAGTTATTAACAGCTAGTGTTTTTTGTAGCGTGGCATTATTTATGAGTGCTTGTTCTGATGAAAAAAAGGAATTAAGCCAAGATGCGTTTAAGTTTGATATTGAAACTAAAAGAACAAAATATGAAACATACAAACTCCTATCTCTAACTGCTAAAGATGATATTGAAATTAAAAGAATTACGACAAATAGTGATGCTTGTAGAGTAACGGATTTTGTCTTAGCTGATTTAGATAAAAGAGCTAGAGTAGATTACGGAGTGTTATCACGCGAAACTCCAGCAAAAGTATGCTACGATAATAAATTTATTTTTGATTGCAGAGATCTAGTTAAATGGGCAGAACTAAGCAAAGGAGATTGCGGTTATAAGTATAAATATGATATAGATGATAAAAGCGAAGATTATAAACTCATAAACGAAAGAGTAGAAAAAACAGAAAATAAAGAATATATTGAAAGTTGTGAAAGAGCAAAAAAAGTTGCTAAAGAAAAATACGATGGAAAATATTATTATGATTATAAAGTGCCAATGAAATTTGATGAAACTAAAGAATTTGTAATAATAGGCGATAAATGCTCTGATGTTGTAGAGTTTAGTGTTTATACAAATAAAGGCGTTGTAACTTATAGCGTTAAATAATAGCTTAGAAGTTACATAAAATTAAGGAGATTAAATGAAAAAATACACGATTAAAACATTTATTATTAGTATTGTAACAAGCATTATAGGAGGTTTTTTTATTGCACCAATTATATTTATAAGCTGGGCGGGAGGTAATATAACAAGAGATTATCGTTTAGATATGTATGATGCAGCTAGATTTTTTGGAACTACGGATAAATACTATATATCTTACATAATCGCCTTTGCAATAACATTTGTAATAACATTTGTGATAATGAATATTATAAAAAAGCGTAAAAATTAATTAAAAGGAGAAAAAATGAAAAAGTTATTAAGTTTTATAGCTGTTGCTTTTATGTTCGTTGCTTGTGGAAGTGAAACTCCTGAAGAAGTTGCTAAAAATTTTGCGAAGTTAGCGCTTGAAGGAGAAAATGAACAAGCTTTAAAGTGTGTTTATTTTAAATCAGAAGACGAAAAGCAAGAAAAAATAAAAGAAGCAATTAAGTATGAATATGGTGCAAAAGCGAAAAAAGAAGTTGCTGAAAAAGGTGGTATTCAATCAATAGAAGCAAGTAGATTAGAACAAATTGAAAATCTAGCTAAGGTTAAAGTTGTAGTAACATACAAAAATGGCGATGTAAAGGATAATAAATTAAATCTTATAAAGATAAAAGATAAATGGTATATAAATAATAGTAATGACTATGATTAAAATTTATTGGAATTTATCTTAGATAAATTCCAAAATCTATTATTAGCTAAAGGAAAACCTTTAGCTAATGCAAACTTGTCCTGCATAAACGATAAAAAATCTTAACATTACTACACCAACTAGCACAGCAAGAGAGTTTATTATTATGAATGCAGGTTGGAAAGCATGGTTTTTAAGTGCTGTAATAGCTATTAAAATAGGCAAAATAAGCCCCGTTCCTAACACACCAAACCAAAATAATTTTGAATAAAACTCATGAGCAAATATAGCCTTAAGTGAGATCAAACTCTCGCCCCCGCTATAATACATTCCTACAAAAAGTAAAAGCAAGATAGGGATTTCAAGCATTATTGCTCTTAGATCTAAAACTAATAAATACTTTATGTTTTCTTTATTTAAATGAGCTTTAAAAAACAAAATTCCTACAAGTATATTTGCAGCTATTCCACATGAAAACGCAGAAACTACAAAAAGCAATGGCAAAATCGGAGTATTCCATAAAGGAACTTTAGAAATCGCACTTAATAAAAATCCCGTATAAGCACCAACACATAAAGCTAAGAAAAACAATACATATTCAATCATCTTAGCAAAATTAGCCATTTTTCTTATGGAATTTGTAATAGGAATTAAGAACCTAAAATAAAGTTCAATCTCACGCTCAAAAATGATTAACGCATACAAAAACGCTAAAGGCGTATAAACTAATAAAAATAAAACACCTAAAGTCATAACCGAAGTAAAATTATATTTTATTAGCAATAAATAAAATGTAAAAGGCTTTCCTAAATCAACTATTAAAAGTAAAAGTCCTAAGCTAATAGCAAGTGGAGAAATTAATGCTCCTGCTTTAATCGTAGCATCCCAAATACTATTAGTATTGTGTGAAAATCTATTAAATTTCACTATTAATGAAACCATCAAACATCCAGCACTAAGCCCTGCTAAAAATAAATATAGTGCAATCGGCCAAGGCCAGTAAATTTCATTATATTGAGCCAAACTTCCTGCCATATTATTCATAGCGTCCTCCTTTTGTATTTTTTATAAAGCCAAGTTTTGGTTTCGTTCCTAAATGAGCTTTCGGATACTCAACGCTTTTACTTGCTAAAACTTTGTTAATTTCTGAATTGCTATCGTTTATATCTCCAAAAATTAGTGCATCAGTAGGACATACACTTACGCATGCTGGAGTTGCACCTTTTCTGTTTGGATAGCAAAAAGTGCATTTATCAATCGCTTTTGTAATTGGATTAAGAAATCTTGCATTGTATGGACATGCTAGAACGCAGTATTTACAAGATACGCATAATTTTTCATCAATTAAAGTTATTCCATTTGCTAGTTTAAAACTAGCCCCCGTAGGACATACGCTTACACACGGGCTATCTTCGCACATTACACAGCTTGCCCTTGTAAAATCTGTTTTAAGATTTGGAAAAACTCCGCTCATTTGTGCATGAACTTGAACTCTAAAAACTCCACTTGGAATTTGATTTTCGTTCTTACACGCAACGCTACAAGCCTGACAACCTATACATAAATTTTCATCGTGAATCATTACAAACTTTTTCATTTTTATACCCTTTTAATATCTACGCCTATATTTGTAACCATTGTGCTACATATATGACCACTTTTTGAGCCTAATAAAATACTATCATTTGCACCAACTTCGTGAATGTTTTTAAGTGTTGGAGTAACACGACCAAAGCCGTGATAAATAAACAATGTATCAGGGCGAATGCCTTGCGTTAGCATAAGTTTTGCTTGTATTTTGCCAAATTCGTTTTCTAAATATACTAAATCGCCATCTTTTAAGCCTAATTCTTTAGCTTTAGACTCATTTATCCATACAGGACTTTCACTCATTAATTCATTTAAAATAGGGATATTTTGAGTATGAGCGTTTGTATGAATTGGAGTTTTTCCACTTGTTAGGCAAAACTCATGGCCATTAAATACATCATAATCAACCATATTTAAAGAGCCATGAGTTGGGAATAATTTTTCAACTTTTTCTATGAAAAGTTCTATTTTTTTACTAGGTGTCTTAAAGCTAATTAATGAACTAAGTTCGCCATTGCTATCGATTTTATCATTAATTTGCGGATAGGTTTTAGTAAATTCTTTTATTATTTTTGGCTCTCTTAAATATAGGTTAGGAACCTTATAGGTAACTACGCCATCTTTTTTAAGATTTGCAAGTAAATCTACATTACCTTTAGCTTGTTGCATTCTATACTCATCTATTGTTTTATAAGTGTAAAGCTCATCAATTTTCATAATACTTGCAAGCTCTCTAAATATATCAAAGCCACTTTTTGTATCGCCTATAACTTCTACGGCTTTATTTCTCATATAATAGCCATTTCCTACACCTAAAATACTCTCATCTCTTTCTAAATATGAGCTCTCAGGCAATACCACATCAGCTAAATTGCTAAAATCATTCAAATACACATCAATGCTTACTATGAAATCTAATTTTTCTATGGCTTTTAAGCTCTCATTTACATTTGCAACATTTACTAAATGATTAAATCTAGTATTAACCCAAGCTTTAATAGGATATGGTTTTTCGCTTAAAATAGCAGGTGCAATATCCATTAAAACTCCGTGCTTTCTTGAAACAAAATAGTTTTTACTTCCCTCTTCTCCTGCTCCATCAATTCTAGGAGTATTAGGAACTTTAAAAACATTGCTAGGATTATCAAGGGTAGGGAAAATGTTTTCGCCTATGATTTTGTTTAGATTACTTGCGTTTTTGCTAGTGTGAATGCCGCCTTTTTTCTCATAATTTCCCATTAAAGCATTTGCTATTGCAATAGCTCTTGTGCGTTGATATTCTGCATGAGTTGTTGTGGTTTTATGACCCCAATCAATTACAACTTTTGGAGCAGCTTTATAGATTTCATCGGCAATTCGCTCAATCGTTTTAGCACTAATTCCTGTTATGTTTTCTTGCCATTTAGGGCTTGTATCTTTTACACTAGCTTTAAGCTCATCAAGTCCTATGCAGTATTCTTTTACAAAGTCTTTATCATACTTTTCATCTCTTAGCCATACATGAATTAACGCCATTAAAAATGCCACATCAGTTCCAGGTTTTATAGGAAGCCATTCATCAGCCTTAGCTGCTACAACGCTAAATCTAGGCTCAAGGACGAGTAATTTTGTATCACTTGAAGCTGCAAATTTGGCTAATTTTTTAGCATCACTTATAACAATACCTTCAAATAAATTATGACCAAAATTTACAATATATTTTGCGTTAGCAAAATCTCTTGATAAGCCACCACCATATGTATGCTCTAAAACCATATTATAAGTAATCGGACAACTTGAATAATGTGAAAATATATTAGGACTTCCATAAGCACAGGCAAAATTACTCATATGAGTGTGAGATTCTCCGGCTTTGCTTGTAAATATTACGCTTTTTGCTCCATGCTTTTCTTTTATTTCGTTTAGCTTTGTAGCAACTAGCTTTAATGCTTCATCCCAACTAGCTTCACGCCATTTATTTTCTCCACGCTTTCCCACACGAATAAGTGGCTTTATAAGGCGATTTTTATCATAAAGCTGATTAATTCCTGCACCACCCCTTGCACATACACTTGTTTTATTTGCGCTAAATTTTGGATTGCCATTAATAAATACGCCTTTATTATCTTTAACGCTTACTTCAATAGGACAGCGAGTAGAACACATTTCACATACTGAAAAAACGCTTTTTCTATCCCCGTTTGTAAATGCGTTTGCACTTAAAACGGGCTTAATACAGGCTAATGAGCCTAAAAAGGCTGAGCTTTTTAAAAAATCTCTTCTTTTCATAATTACTCCTTTTTGATACCTTGTTTTAGTTACTATTAAATTATACTTAAATTATTTAATTAATTATAAAAATTATATATTTATTTATTTTTATAATTCCTATTTCAAATTCTTGTGAAATTTTCGTGGAATTTGAAATAGGAATTAAGATTTTTTAAATTTTGCTTGACATTTAAATAATTTTTTTGTATTATTCAACCTTTCACATTTATTTCAATTTGTCTTGTTAGCTCAGCAGGTAGAGCATCTCACTTTTAATGAGGGGGCCGCTGGTTCGAATCCAGCACAGGACACCATCAATTTTTGGTCGCTTAGCTCAGTTGGTAGAGCGCCACCCTTACAAGGTGGATGTCATAAGTTCGAGTCTTATAGCGACCACCATTTATTTTCATCGGTGCGGCGGTAGTTCAGCTGGTTAGAATATCGGCCTGTCACGCCGGAGGTCGCGGGTTCGAGCCCCGTCCGCCGCGCCATTTCCCTTTCTTTTTAAATTTTAGTAATAATAAACTCCTTTAATATTTATATTTTTTTAATTTGTTTTAAGATAAAATCACTCTTTTAAAAATATTAAAGGAGAATTATGAAAGACTTTTTTATTAACTTTTTTACCCTTTCAGAACCTTTGTCAATTACTTTTGTAATTATTTATTTAATCCTTTGCTTTTGGCTTAGCCGTTTAGCATATACGATAACTTTTGCTAAAAGAATGATTTTGGCTTTAGTTTTAGGTTTAATTTTAGGTGTTGCGGCTCAGTATCTAGCTAATTTTCCTGCAAGTTCAAAAGAAGTTTTATGGCTAGAGCAAACTAGGATTTGGTATTCATTTGTAGTTAGTATTTTTATAAGTTTATTAAAGCTTATGATTGTTCCTATCGTATTTTTTGGCATTTCATCATCTTTATTAAAGCTTGAAGGCGGAATTAAAATATCATCAATTCTTAGTAGAAGTATATTTTGGCTTTTATTTACCACAGCGATTGCAAGTGCGATAGGTCTTAGCTTAGGAATTATGTTTAATCTAGGAAGCGATGTGGTAGTGCAAACTTCAAAAACTATTAAAGAAGCAAGAACTCTAAGCTCTATTTTATTAGGTCTAATGCCAAATAACATAATTGAATCTTTTGCTAAAAACAATATTTTAGGCGTTATTTTGGTTGCATTTTTATTCACTTTAGGAGCAAGAAAACTTGGTGCAAACGCTGAAAACAAAGAAATATTTAGCACTTATAAAAACCTAATAATATTTATGAATAAAATCATTATGAATGTTATTACAAATATAATTGCTCTTATGCCTTATGCAGTTGTTGCGATGATTGCAAATGTCTTGATTGCAAATGGTGTAGCAGCAATGAAAGAAGCAGGATTATTCATAGCTTTAACTTATGCTAGTGGTATTTTAATGATTATTGTATTTTCTATAATTTTAGCATTTCACGGCTTATCACCTATCGTGTATTATAAAAAAGCTTTTGAAGTTTTATTATTAGCATTTACTTCAAGAAGTTCAGCAGGTGTTTTACCTATAACAATCCGCACACTTCACACTAGATTAGGCGTAAGCGAAAACAATGCAAACTTTGTAGCAGGGCTTGGTGCAACCATTGGAATGAGTGGCTGTGCTGGATATTATGTAGGTTTAGTAGCTGCTTTTGTTATGCATAGTGCAGGACTTAGCATTGATTTATCTAGTGCTGTTTTAATAGTAATTATTACAATAATTGGCTCACTTAGTATCGCAGGTATTCCTGGTATTTCAATAGTTGCAGCATCTATTATGATTACTGGGCTTGGACTTGGGGATAAGTTTTATTTATTAGGCGTTATTTTTGCGATTGATCCTATTATTGATATGGTAAGAACTATGAGTAACGTAAATGGTGCAATGGTTGCAGCAATTGCGACTGATTGCGAGCTAAAGACTTTAAACAAAGATGAATACAAGGACTTAAGCAATGAAAGAAATTGATTATAAAAGTTTTTTAGAGATTAAAGACAATGCTACTTGCGTTATAGCTTTTGGAGCGCCTTGGTGTAGAGATTGCAAGATTGCTGAGCCGTTTTTGCAAGAACTTAGTAATAAATATCCTAATATTAGCTTTTATCATGTTGATGTTGATAAAGATGAAAACATTAGAACAGAGCTAAATATTCGCCATATTCCTACGATACTTTTTTTAAAAAACGGCGAAGAAGTTTATCAAAGAGTGGTTGAGCCCCACTCAATTTCTTTAATTGAAGCTGGTGTTTTAACGCTTTAAAATGTTTAAAAATCCATCATTAAATAATGTTTTTTCAAAACATTTTGATGGATTTTATATCTATTCAAATGTAAGCGAAATTGAAATTATTTTAAGAGAACTTGCAAATAATTTAAGCAAAAAACATTTGATTTTATATATTAGCAATACCGATACATTTAATTTAAATCCTAACATTTATCATGTAAATATCTTTAATGAAAAAGCATTGAAATATATAAATAAATTAAGTAAACTTGATTTTGTTTTTGTAGAAAATATTTCATTTTTAAATGATTTTTCGTTTCCTAAAGGCGTGAAAATAATCGCTTGTGGGTTTTTAAAAAGTGATTTAAGATATTTTTTAAAAACAAAAACAAGGATATTAAGGTTTGTTTATACTAAAGATTATTTTAAGATTTATAATAAAAAATGTGATTTTACTTACAATTTTAAACCCAAAAAACAAAGCATTTTTCAAGAAAATAAAATTGATTTTGATATTAAAGAAGAGCTTGAGTTTTATTTGCATTGTTTAGAGCAAGGCTTTAGGTTTTATGATTTTAGAAATACTAGAAAACAAGAGTTTTTAAACGCTTTTAGCAATGGAAATGTGCTTTTAAACAACGAGCCTTTTATAAAAGATATTAGCAAAGAATATTTTTATATGAATGATAAGAAAATCAATTGCGATTTTATCCCAAATAATACGAATAATCTAAATTATAAAATCATCAAAACTAATGCAAAAAATCAAGGAATTCTCACAAAACTTAAGCAACTTTTAAAATCAAATTCCTATTTCAAATTCTTTTTTTAATAATGTTAATTTTACAATCCCCTAAAGCGGGGAAGTGTCTTTCTAACATAGATGTTAGATTTTTTAAACAAGCTGCACCAGAGTTTCAATCCCCTAAAGCGGGGAAATATCTTTCTAGCAGCTACCACAAGAACTAAACGACCTGCACGATGAGTTTCAATCCCCTAAAGCGGGGAAATGTCTTTCTAACACCCACCTAAAAACGCTATAGAATGCGAAGCAGAATTGTTTCAATCCCCTAAAGCGGGGAAATGTCTTTCTAACTTCTTCAGATGTTCATGATTTAAAAGCTTCATTAGCTCGTTTCAATCCCCTAAAGCGGGGAAATGTCTTTCTAACAAAAATTTCAATCAACCATTTAATAGTTGGAATACTAGGTTTCAATCCCCTAAAGCGGGGAAATGTCTTTCTAGCAAAATATGACAACTTTATAAAATTACGCTCGATAAAGTTTCAATCCCCTAAAGCGGGGAAATGTCTTTCTAACAGTTTTAATCAACCATTAAACTTTGATACTTCAAATGGGTTTCAATCCCCTAAAGCGGGGAAGTGTCTTTCTAACATGTCTTAAAGGCATATCTTGAAGAAAACGATGAGTTT
>NZ_JACGBH010000022.1:0-14893 GCF_020138295.1 Campylobacter sp. Cr9
GTGGGGGAGTTTGATTAATTTAGATTTAATAAAATTAAAAAAAAGGAAAAAGATGAAAAAAATTACTTGTTTAGAAAAATTGCAAGATTTACAAAAATTAGAGCAAATTTATAATAATTTAAAGATAAATCTTCTAAAAGAAAATCAATTTAATATAAATTACAATGAAATTAAGCTAAAAATATCAAAAGCAAATGAAGAAGAATTAGCAAATATATATGATAATTTAGAATATTTACAAATGAATTTTATGAATGAAATCACATATCTTGAAAAAATTATAAAGGATATAAAATGATAATTTATGGACTTAGCTATATTAAAAATCAATTTAATTCCGTGGAATTTGAAATAGGAATTAACGAAAACAAAATAAGTTGTATTGAATATAAAAACGAATATCTAGCTAAAAATAATATGAAAAAAGCTTTATTTTGTAATACTTTAAGTGAAGTATTAAAATCAAATGCGGCTTTGTGTGAATATATAATCCCAAATATTAATATTTTAAAAGATAGTGTTTTATTAGCTGAAAAATATTTGTTTGATAGCAAAATTTTAACACTTGCAACTAATGATGAAGCTATTGTTAAGGCTGCTAATGTTGGTGTTGATTGTGTTTTGATAAAAGAATTTGATGAAAAATATAAAGAATATTTTATAGGCTAGAAAATCTAGCCTAATTATTATAAACCTTCAAATGGGTTTGTTACTACATTTTTGCGGTCGCATACATAAGGAATTAATGCAACTGCTCTTGCTCTTTTAATTGCAAGCTCAACCATTTCTTGGTGTTTTTTGCTTGTTCCTGTTAATCTTCTTGGCATTATTTTAAAACGCTCTGATAAAGCGTGTTTCAATAACGCTGTGTCTTTATAATCAATAAAATCAACTTTTGCTTCTGTAAATTTGCAATATTTTCTTGAATACTTTCTTTTTTCTGCCATGATTTATCCTTTAAAATGGTATCTCTTCATCATAAGAAGAGTTATAGTTATAATTGTTTCTTTCTTCAGCAAAATTGTTTTGTTTTTGATATGAATTATTCTCTCTTGAGAAATTATTTTGCTGATAATTATTTTGAGTAGGTCTAGCGTAGTTATTATTAGTTTGAACATTGTTTCTAGCAGCATTAGTTTCTTCAGGCTTATTATCAAGCATTTCCATATTTTCAACTACAAGTTGAATTTTTGAGCGATTTTGATTTGTCGCAGTATCAATCCAGTTTTGTTGTTGTAAATAGCCTTCTGCCATAAGTTTTGAGCCTTTTCTTAAATATTGCCCTACAATTTCTGCTAATCTATTATAAAAAACTACATCTATAAATAAAGTTTCTTCTATTCTTTCGCCTGTGTTTGAAGTTCTATATCTACTAACAGCAATAGCGTTATTTACTACCGCATTTCCAGTAGTGCTAATGGTTTTTATCTCAACATCTCTTACTAAACGACCTATTAGAATAACTTTATTCATTTTTTATCCTTTACTCTGCTGGGGTTTCAGCCTTTGCTTCTTTTTTATTTTCTTTTTTACCTAATCTTTTGCCTTGAGAAAGTATTTCCCACGCAGCGATTTCGCGTCTGTTTTCATATTTAACGATTAAAAATCTGATAATATCTTCAGTAATTTTTAAAACACGCTCAAGTTCTTTAATTAAAGCACCTGGAGCTTTGAAATATATTACATAATATACGCCACGCTCATATTTATCAATTTGGTAAGCTAATTTTCTAGCACCCATTTCAATAGTATTTGCAATTTCAGCACCATTTTTAACTAGAGTTTCTTTAACAAACTCAACTCTCGCCTTTAATTCTTCATCTGTTAGCGTTGGCTTTGCGATGAATAAAACCTCATAATGTCTCATGATTCTCCTTTTGGATATTAAGCCTAATTAAATTAAGCAAGGAATTTTGCATAAAGCAAGGCAAGATTTTAGCAATTTAAACTTAATATTTTATGAGTTTATTAAAAAATAAATCTTTAATAGATTTGAATACATAATTTCTTTTGAAGAATTATTGCTATCTAGCTTTATTTCATATTCGGTATCAAGCAAAATAGCAAAAATTTCTTCATAAAATTTAGATAATTTTCTAGCTTGGTTTTCTAATTCAACACAAACTTGTCTTGGCGGCGTATATCCAAAAGCAACTTTATAATCAATTCTACCATTTATTTTAAGATTAGAGCTAATCGTAAATAATCTTAAAAGACTTGAATAAAGTTTATTAATTAGTGCGATTTCATCTTCGTTTTCTATGATTTTATAAATATATTCTTTTGGCTCTTTTGTATTTAAAAAATTAGTTAAAAAATCATCAAAACCCAAAGCATTATCAACTTCGCAATGCTCTTTTAAAGTATTTATATCAAGAATTTGATTTTGGTATTTTAAAAGCTCACAACCGGCTTTGAAAATATCAAATTCATAATTTTTTTGAAGATATTGCAAGGCTATTTCATTTGTTTTTATATTGTAAAAATTCGCTACATCTTGTAATAAACTAATCTGCTCAAAGCTAGTTTTTTTATCAAAAAATCTAACAAAATTATTATTCATAACTAGCTCTAAATCTTTTAAAGCTTTTGTTTCGTAAATAGCTAAAATTAGTCTATTTTCACTATTTATGCATTTTAAAATTTCTTTTAAATCCTTATTTGAAATTCCTTTTTCAAATTCTAATATTAATAGTTTTGAATTTGAAAACAATGAGCTTTCTCCTAGAAAATTAATAGCTTTTTCTAACTTATAATCGCTATCTCTTAGGATTAATCTCTCATCGCTTTTATCGGCACTTTTTATTATTTCAAGATTTAAAAATATGCTTAATCTACAACTTCCATAAAGCATAAAAGCATTTGGTAATTTGTTTTTTATTTTGTTAAATTCTGCTTCATACATCTTTAACTATCCTAGCAAAAACCTTAGCGCTTATTAAATCTACTTCATAAATCTCAACCAAAACTCTAGAAAACAATGGCACATTTGGGTTTGCTATAAAAATCCTTGCACCCTTGAACTCATCATCTAAAATCCCTATCGTAATTTCTTCATTTTTTGTAATTTTTACATAAAATCTCTTGCCTATATTTTGATGAAAATACCTTGCATATACTCTATCGCAAAAATCCATCGCAACCTTATCCGAAAGCCTTTCAAGAGAACTTACTTCAAAGCATTTATTTTCTAAATTAGTGCTTAAATATGAAAATAATTTGTCATTTTTTTGCATAAGAGCTTTTAATAATCTATGCAAAATCAAATCCGAATATCTTCTAATAGGACTTGTGAAATGCGAATATCTATCAAATCCTAAAGCAAAATGCCCAGCATTTTCATGTCCATATTCAGCTTTTTTCATAGAGCGAATTATGATTTTATCTACTTCTGCACGAATGTTTAATTCATCTGCTAAAGCTTGAATATTTTTAATATTTTCGTAAATATTTTCGCCACCACTAAACTCAATCCCTAAAAGCTGTAATTCTTCATACATAGCAGTGATTTTATTGTAATTAGGACTTCTGTGGTTTCTAAAAATCGCTAAATCAGGACACATTTTCGCAGCTGCTTTATTTGCTAAAAGCATACAATCTTCAATTAATTGATGAGACCTTGTTGATTGCTCGTAATATGTTTTTTTAATTTGCCAGTTTTCATCAATTTCCATTCTAAGCTCTTCGGTTAAGAAATTAAAGCCTTTATTTAGTCTATTATTTCTTAATTTTTGTGTAAGTTCATTTAGAGCGTAGATATAATTGCATTCTTTTAAATCAATTCTATTTTGAAAATATTCATCAACTTCATCATAATTAAATCTTCTTTTTGAATTAATTATTCCTTCAAAAATTTCTTCTTTTATTACTTTTGAGCTTTCAAAATATATTTTAAAACCAAAGCAAAGCCTATCCTCATTAGGATTTAGCGAACAAATTCCTTCACTTAAAACGCGTGGCAACATAGGAATGCTCTTGTGTGGAAAATATATACTAAATCCACGCTTTAAAGCTTCATTATCTAGTGCGCCAAAAGCTCTTACATACTCGCTAACATCGGCTATTGCTACATATAAAATCTTATTTTTTTCATCAAAATAAATAGCATCATCAAAATCTTTTGCATGAATAGGATCAATAGTGCAAAATGGCAAAGCTCTTAAATCAAGCCTATTTGGATAAAAGCTAATATCAACACTTCCAGCATAAGCATTTGCTTCATCTAAACAAGCTTTGTCAAAAACTTCAACTCTATCATATAAAGCCATTGATATTTTTTCATCAACCTTATTATCACTAATATGGCCTAGCACTTCTACTACATTAGAGCTTGCGTTATCAATTTTTAAAATTGTTCCAATAGGAAGTGCTTTAAGTGATTTTTGAGACACGCTAAGCTGTCTTAAAAGCCCTGTTTTAAAGCATTTACCAAATATCACATTTTTTAGCATTTGAGTAATAACTAAAGAAAATTCTTCTTCTCTTTTTAATACCAAAACAACTATTGCACTAGGGCGACCTTTTTTTACTTTATTTTTCTTAGCAATTACTATATCGCCGTATCTTGCTGAATGTAAATCTTTTGATCTTATGAGCAAATCACGCTCTAAAAAAGAGGCTTGTAAAAAGCCATCTCCTTTTGAGTTTATATCCATTTTGCCATAATAAAATCCATTATTAAAATAGATTTTATTATTGTATTCGCTTACGATTTTTTCTGTTAATAAGACTTTTATTAGTTCTTTTTGCTTTGAATTAGCTTCTAATTTATTAAAACCTTGTCTAATATTTTCTAAGAATTCAAGCATCTTGTTCTACTACTTTAATAGCTTCTATTAATTTATCCCCTAATAATCCATTATTTTTAGCATCTAAGATACATTGAACCATTATTTCTTCATTAAAAATTCCAAAAATATTTACTAAGTTTGAAACGATATTTAAAGCAACTGCATTGTTTCTTATATCATTACTTGCTTTTTCTGGAGTTACGCTATAAAAAATAGCATCAATCATATCAACTTCAAGATTCCATTTATCAAAAATCATAGAAGTTACTTCTTCGCTACTCATTCCCAAAAATTGTTTTTCATACTCGCTTAATTCTCTTATGTTTTTAAGTTCGCTTAAGCCTTGTTTAAATTCATTAGCTTTATTAGTTTCTATTAGTTCAGCAGATATTATAATTTTTCCAATTTCTAGCAAAAACGAAGCAGGAATTACAACTTTTTTTACATCATCACTACCTTTGCTTAGCCAGTTTATTGCTAGTGAATTTTGCATTGTTGAGATTTTTGCAAATTTTGCTTCGTCCATATTGTATGCACTTAAATTAATCTTAAACGAATTTTTTACTGCTGCATTTAAAGCAAAACCTTTAATTGTTGTCATTCCAAATAAATTAACAGCCCTATCAACACTACTAATTTCTCTTGAAAATCCATAAAGCGGGGAATTCGCTGATTTAAGGATATTTGCAGTAAGCATTGGGTCTTTTTCTACTACTTTTGCTAAGTCTTTTAAAGACGCACCTTCATCATTGCAAATTCTTTGAATTTCTAGTGTGCTTTCATTGAGTGGAGGTAGGCTTTTTATTCTTTTACTAATAAAATCTTGCATAACAAACCTTTTTTGAGTAAATAAAATTTGATAATTTTTTATTAGATTGTAACTAAAATAGTTATAATTTGCTTAATTAAATCAAAAGAAAAGGAAAAATTATGGCAGTAAATGTTTATTATGATCGTGATTGCGATTTAAGCTTAATTAAGTCTAAAGTAGTAGCGATTATTGGTTTTGGTTCTCAAGGACACGCACACGCAGAAAACTTAAGAGATAGTGGCGTAAAAGTTATTATTGGTCTTAGAGATGGAAGCTCTGCAAACAAAGCTCGTGCAAAGAATTTTGAAGTTTTAAGTGTTGCTGATGCAACTAAAAAAGCTGATGTTATTATGATTTTAACTCCTGATGAGTTCCAAGCACAAATCTTTAACTCAGAAATAAAACCAAACCTAAGCGAAGGTAAAGCAATAGCATTTGCTCATGGTTTTAATGTTCATTACGGGCAAATTGTTGCACCTAAAGGCGTTGATGTTATTATGATTGCACCTAAAGCTCCAGGTCATACCGTAAGAAACGAATTCGTAAATGGTGGCGGTGTTCCTGATTTAATCGCAGTTGCACAAAACGAAAGTGGCAACGCAAAAGCTCTAGCATTAAGCTATGCAAGTGCAATCGGTGGCGGACGCACAGCTATAATTGAAACTACATTTAAAGATGAAACAGAAACAGACCTTTTCGGTGAGCAAGCAGTTCTTTGCGGAGGCTTGACTGCACTTATTGAAGCTGGATTTAATACTTTAGTAGAAGCTGGATATGAGCCTGAAATGGCATATTTTGAGTGCTTACACGAAATGAAATTAATCGTTGATTTAATGTATCAAGGCGGAATTGCTGATATGAGATACTCTATTTCAAATACAGCTGAATACGGCGATTATATTACAGGCGAAAAAGTTATCACCGAAGAGAGCAAAAAAGCTATGAAAAAGGTATTAAAAGACATTCAAGATGGCACATTTGCAAAAGATTTCATCCTTGAAAGCCGTGCAAATTATCCTAAGATGAATGCAAGACGCAATATTACTAAAAACAGCCTTTTAGAGCAAACCGGCGTTAAATTACGCAAAATGATGCCTTGGATTGAAAAGAGCAAATTAGTTCAACAAGACAAAAATTAATGGCTAAAAAAAAGCAAAAAAGCAAAGCTAATTCTAGCTTTGCTACTTATCTTAAAATCATATTCGCATTTTTAATAATCATAGGAATAGGACTTTTAACATACTTAAATCTAAACGAAAATAAAGAAACAAATAAAAGCTTAAAAACTGAAATAACAAAAACAGCAAAACCAAAAAATGATGAAAAAAACATCGTAAATGCCATTTATAAAGCCCCTAAAAATCAAAATGAAGAAAAGAATTTAAAACAGGAATTTAGCGAGATTTTTGCTAACCTTGATATAAATAAAAATGATGATAATTGCAAAATAACAAGCGTAAATTGCTTTGAAACAAAAGAGTATTCAGCCTTTGGAAAAGACACAAAGGCAACAAATATAAAAGCAAAATTAGCAATAATTATTGATGATGTAGCGACAAGGCAAGAAAGCGATGAAATAAAAGCAATTATTAAAAGTGGTAAAAAAATCACACCTAGCTTTTTTCCAAACACTAATAATCATCCTAATACAAATGATTTTGCTAAAGAATTTAGCCATTACATGATACATTTGCCACTTCGTGCTGTAAGTTTTAGTAAAGAAGAGCCGCTTACTCTAACGCCACAAGATGATTATAAAAACATAGAAAATAGAATAAAAAATATAAAAATAGCTTTCCCTAATTTAAAGTTTTTAAACAATCACACAGGCTCAGCCTTTACAAGTGATGAAGATGCTATGAGAAGACTTTTTAAAGCACTTAAAAAATACGATTTGATTTTCGTAGATTCAAGAACAATTGCAAGCACAAAAGCACCAGTATTAGCTAAAGAATTTAAGCAAAATTACATTCATAGAAATATATTCTTAGATAATTCACAAAATCTTGCAGATATTAATAAAAAGCTTGATGAAGCAGTGCAATTTGCATTAAAAAATAAGCGCGCAATAGCAATAGCACATCCACACAAAAACAGCCTAAAAGCAATTAGTGAATATGATTTTTCTAAAGTTGAGTTAGTTTATATAGATGATATCTACAACGATTATAAATGAGTTTAAAACTCTTGCAAAGCCACCTAAAACTATTTACTATAAAGGAAATTTAAGCCTACTAAATAAGCCAAAAATAAGCATAGTAGGCTCAAGAAAAATGAGCGTATATACCAAAAACGCAACCTTTATGCTAAGCAAAAAGCTAAGTAACGCAGGATTTTGCATAGTAAGTGGTGGAGCAATCGGCGTAGATATTGAAAGTGCAAAAGCAAGTATGCCTTATCATATAGGCATATTTGCAAATGGACTTAATGAAATATATCCAAAAAGTAACGAGCAAACCATAAAACAAATTTATGAAAACGCCCTTGCACTAAGCGAAAACGAGCCAAATCATATCCCACAAAAATATGACTTTTTGGCTAGAAATCGCCTTGTGGTTGCTCTAAGCGACATTTTAATAATCACTCAAGCAGATATTAAAAGTGGCTCGCTAAACTCAGCAAAACACGCACTTGAACTTAATAAAGATATTTTTGTATTAGCTCAAAGAATAGGAGAAAGCGATGGCACAAATGAGCTAATCGCAAACTATAAGGCTAAAATTATTTATGATATTGATATATTTGTTGATGAGATGAAAGAGCGTTTTAAAACTCAAAATACTTACACCCCACATTATGATGAGTTTTTAGAATTTTGTAAAAACGGAGCAAATCTTGATGAAGCCTTAGAGCGATACGGCGAATTAGTATATGATTATGAGCTTGATGGTAAGGTTGTAATTGATGGAGTATTAATTAGGAGCGTTTAATGGAAAATATCTTAGCACTTGATTTAGGACTTAAGCGAATTGGCGTTGCGCTTAGCATAATGGGAATTCCTATGCCTCAACCTGCCATTATTAGAATAAATCGCAATCAAGCAGCTGAAGCTGTAAAAGAGCTAATCAAAAAGCACAAAATTACAAAAATTGTAATAGGCATTCCTATGGGTGGTAGTGCTGAAGATGAGATGAGAAGAAGGGTAGAACACTTTTCAAAATTAATTGAATTTAGCAATATAGCTTATCACGATGAGAGTTTTACAAGCAAGCAAGCTGCAAAAATCATTAGTAGTAAGAAAAAAGATGGTAAGCAAGATAGCATAGCAGCATTTTTACTACTGAAAGACTATTTAGGAATTTAAAATAGGAATTTGAAATTTTAATAATCGTTTAAAATAGTTATAATAAGCCTTTAAAAAGGGGTGATTATGAATGAGTTTTTAATATATCTAGCATATTTTTTAGATAATTTACATGATTTAGCTAGTGGGATTATTAGTATTTTAATTCCTATACCATATGCAAGTTTTATTACTTATCCTATTGTTTTTACTCTTACTTTATTTATAGGATTAAAGCTATATCCTAGATTTGTAATAGCTTTATATATTTTATTTTTTTATTTGGTTATAAGGATTGTGCTTATTGATAGAGATGCCATTTGGTGGTTTGTACTTTTACAACTATTACTACCAATTATATTTTCATTATTAATTTGGTGGTTTTATAAGTTAATAATGAAACAAAATCAAAAATTTATTAAAGTTATATTTTGTTTTTTCTCATTTTTAATGATTGCCTTTCACGGAATACTATTAATAAGTCATTTTAATTTACATCAAAGCCCAAAGCACGAAGTAACAGAACTTAAAAAACCAAATACCTTATTATTAAGCACAATTGAAAAACAAAACTATACAATAGATGGAAAGTTTTTTAAAAGTGTAAATTTAATAATTGATAAAGAAGTGCAATTGTATGAAGATTATAAAAAATTTGAAAAACGCTTTGAAGAAGAAGCTTCAAAATTACCAACTAGACTTAGCAAAGATAAATTAATAAATTATGATATTTATGGTTATTATAAACCTTGTAGCTATGCAATAACAAATTTAAATAATTTGAGTTTAGAACTTAGCCCTAATCTTAATAGAATTTATGATTCTTTTACTAGGTTATTTATTGATAACTATTATCTTCAATTAGGTAGTAGTTGTTCTAATGATGTTTATACAAATTATTTAAATAAATTAAAAGGAGAATTAAAATGAAAAAAATACTATTTTTACTATTCGCAGTATTTTTAGGTGCTAGAGAATGCACGAGTTATGAAACTTGCTTAAATTTATACAAAAAAGCAGGAGGGGGAGAATTAGCCGTAAAGCACTTTTATGTAAATCTATGCTCGCAAAAAAACCCGCAAGCTTGCAAAGAAGCTGCTAAATACACTGGCTTTTATTCGCATACTTCAAATAAATTTTTAGAATCTGCCAAGCTTTATGAATTAGGTTGCAATTACGGAGACGGCGAATCGTGTTATAAAGCAGGAGAATTTGCAGTGTGCGATAATATTCACGCTGCTTATGAGAGATTTAGCAAATCATGCGAATTAAATTATAGAAGATGTGATAGTGATATTTGTGAAGACCCTTGCGTAAGAGCATTGAACATCAAACAAAATAACATTCTAAGTGGCAAAAAAAGACCTTATGATGTATTTAATATGTATAAACCTACCAAAATCGCTCCTGATGATAGCACATTTGCCATTGATGCATGTGAATATAATCTTCATTTTAAATACAAAAACACTACTAATTGCACTTATGCAGGATATATGCTATTGCTTGAGCGAAATTACGAAGAAAGTAGAAAATATTCAAAAATCGCTTGCGACATGGGTGATTTAGTAGCTTGTGTAAATATAATCGCCTTAAATAATGCTGAGTTTAAAGAAGACAAAGCCTTTACAAAAGACTTTTTAAAAAAGGCAAATTTCGCATGTAAAGATAAAGATTTTTATAATTGTGGGGCTTTAGGGATGGCGTATTACAATGGCTTTGGTATGAAAAAAAATATCAAAAAAGCTAAAGATATTTTAACTAATTCTTGCCTTTATGCTAATCCTTTTGCTTGTATAAGTATAGGAGATTTTTATCGCTATCAAGAAGTTGAGCCTAAAAAAGCTTTAGAATATTATTATAAAGCTTGTGATTTAGGGCTAAATAGAGCTTGTGTAATCTATGATGAAGTAGTTAAGGAGCTTAAGTAATGCGTAAGTTAATTTTAATAATGCTTTGTCTTTTACTAAGTGCTTGTTATAGTTTAAGACCTAGCAAATCTGAGTTAGAAAACTGGTGTAATGAGAGAGATTATTGGTGCGGTCGCTTAGGGGCTTATTATTATGAAAAAGATGATTATAAAAATGCTCTAATTTATCACACTAAAAGCTGCAATAAGGATAATAAAGCTTCATGCCATGACGCTGCAATTACTTGTGAAATGCTAGAAGATTATGACAATGCTATTTTGTTTTATAAGAAATTAAACGAATTAGGTCAGCCACTAGGACTTTCTAGGATAGGTGATTTATATAAAAACGGCTTAGGAGTTACAAAGGATTTTAACAAAGCCTTAGAACTTTATATGCAAGCTTGTGAGCTAGGTAGCAAAGAAGCTTGTAAAAATCTAGCTAAAATCTATGAAATAGGCGAAAATGTAAGAGCAAATCCACTAATTTCTAAAGCATATAAAAAACGCGCAGAAAAAGCTAGCAAATGGTAAGGAATTTAAAATAGGAATTAGAATGAAAAAATTACTATGTTTATTTCTTTTAGGACTGAGTTTAAATGCAAATATTTTAGAAATTAAAGAGCTAAAAACTAAGTGTAATCAAAAAGATTTAAATGCTTGTGTTAGTTTAGGGAACGAATATTATCAACAAGCTTGTTATGCTAAAGCAAGGGATATTTGGATTAAGGCTTGCAAGGGTGGTAATAGTGCGGGGTGTGAATACTTGTATAATTTACATATAAGTGGGATATTTAATTTAAGCAGCTTTTTTAAAGATGAGTTTAAAACGCAATCAGAATTAACCCACAAAACTTTTAAATTTAGTGCCAAGCATTGCAACGAAGGTTCGATTCAACATTGCTCAATTTTGGCATTTTTTTATGCTAATGGCTTTGGTGGAGTTAAGCAAGATTATGCTAAGGCTAGGAAGCTTTACGCTAAAGCTTGTGATAAAGAAGTAGAGTCATCTTGTAATCACTTAGGCTTTTTGTATAGCGAAGGGCTTGGGGGAAAGCAAGATTATGCTAAGGCAAAAAAGTATTTTGCAAAGTTTTGCGAGTTTAAATATCTTATTGATAATTGCGAAAATTATGAAATATTAAAAGATTTGGGGTATTAAAAATAATTTTAAATATTCACTAAAAATTTAATAAACAAGATTATAAAAACAAAAATTATTTTAAGGAAATATTATGAAAAAAATATTATGTTTAACACTTTTAGGTGCTAGTATTTTAGGTGCGAATGAGCTTGAAAGTAAGTGTAATAACGGAGATTTAATAGCTTGTGTGGATTTAGGTAAGGCATATGTTAAAAGCCAAAACTATGAAAAAGCTGTTGAAGTTATCACAAAAGCTTGTGATGGTGGAAATACTATAGGTTGTATTGGTTTGGCAGGTTTATATAGCACAGGACAAGGTGTAAGGCAAGATTATTCTAAAGCAATAGAATTATTAAATAAGGCTTGTGATGGCGGAGAAACTGAGTCATGCTCAATCTTAGGAAACGTATATGAAAGCGGAGATGGGGTAAAGCAAGATTATATAAAAGCAAGCGAGCTTTACACAAAAGCTTGTGATGGTGGGGATGCTACGGCATGTTTTAATATAGCAGCTTTATATCATAAAGGTCTAGGAGTAAAACAAGATCATTCAAAAACAATAGAATTTTCTATTAAATCTTGTAATGGTGGAATTGCTCAAGCATGCTCTAATCTAGGAACTTCATACTACAATGCAGAAGGTGTAAAGCAAGATTATCTAAAAGCAAAAGATTTTTTCACCAAAGCTTGTGAAGATGGAAGCTCTCTAGGTTGTTTTAATTTAGGTGCTTTATATGGCAATGGAGAAGGTGTTAGACAAGATAAAAAAATTGCTAAAGAATACTTTGGCAAAGCTTGTGATTTAGGCAATCAAGATGGTTGCGATGAGTATAGAAAACTAAACGAGCAAGGATATTAATGATATTTAACCACGCCGAGCATTTTAGCGAGATTTATGGATTTAAAAAGCCTTTGGATTTGGAGTATTTCGGAGTATTTATAAACTCTATTAAATGCTGTGAAGACGAGTTTTTAAAGGCTTTTAGCGAGTATTTGCCTACAAAATTAGATGATAATTTTTATATTTTTAGGCAAGAATTTAAAATAGGAATTTCAACTCACGATTTAGCAATAAATGGCGGTATTTATATACAAGATTACTCAAGCTATTTATGTGCTAAGGCTTTAAATGTTAGCTCAAGCGATATTATTTTGGATATGTGTGCCGCTCCGGGTGGTAAGAGTATAAATCTAGCTAATTTTAGCGGCAATTGTGAAAATCTAAGCTCAAATGAGCTAAATAGCAAAAGATTTCATAAGCTTAAAACAATCCTAGCAAACTACGGCGTAAAGGCAAAAACTTATAATCACGATGGCATTTTGATAGGTCGCAAGACACCCAAGCGATTTAGTAAAATATTGCTTGATGCTCCGTGTAGTACATTTATGCATGATTTTAGTATAGAAAAATCGCATAAAGAAATAAAGCAAATCGCCACTACTCAAAAAAAGCTTCTAAACTCAGCCCTAACAGCATTAAAAGTTGGTGGAGAGCTAGTATATAGCACTTGCACGCATAATTTTTATGAAAATGAAGCAGTGATTTATAATGCGCTTAATTCTAAGTTTGGTGTAGAATTATTAGATATTTCTTTGCCTTGCGAGTATTTACAAGGACTAAGTAATTATGATGAAAAATACAGCGATGATAGACTTGCTAAAACTTATCGCATAAAGCCAAGCAACACACATTCAGGCTTTTTCATCGCAAAATTAAGGAAAATTAAATGAGAGATTATGGAAGTGAATTATTTAGCGTATTAAGTGAGAGCGATTGGGCGAAAAAATTAGCCAAATTTGATGATTTTTACGATGATTTTTTGAGTAATAAATTAGCTTTTAATGAATACACTCCACTAATTTTAAATGAGCCAAGCTATGCAAAAAGCCTTGATATTATTCATCCCACAAGAATAAAGCGACCAAAAGAACTAAGCTCCGAAACAGCCCTAGCAAAAACTCTTCATCAAGTAGCGCATATAGAATATTCTGCGATTGATTTAGCACTTGATGCTGCTTATAGATTTTATAAGGCCGGCGGATTAGATTATGCAAGCGATTGGCTTGAGGTTGCACGTGAGGAATGTCTTCATTTTAGCCTAATAAACGATGCTTTAAATGAATTAGGATTTTCTTATGGAGATTTTGGGGTTCATACAAATCTTTTTGATGCAATGAAGGCTACGAATGAAAATCTGCAAGTTAGAATGGGCGTAGTTCATAGGCATTTAGAAGCTTGCGGGCTTGATGCAAACCCTTATGTGGTAAATAAAATTAACAGCACAAAAAACCCTATAAAATCAAAGCTTTTAGAGATTTTAAACATCATTCTTCACGATGAGGTAAGTCATGTTAGCAAGGGCGATAAATGGTATAAATATGCCGGCGGAAGGAGCGATAATTTTTGCGAATTATTGCTTGAGTATAAGCATTTGATTAGACCTATAAAGAATATGAACGAAAATGCTAGAATACTAGCAGGCTACACAAAAGAAGAATTAGAAGAGATTAAAAAGAATTTTGATTAATAATTCAAAGAATTTGAAATAGGAATTTTGCGTTTAAACTTTGTTTTAAATTATGTATAATTTTTAAAATCTTAGTTCTTGGTATTCACTCGCATTATTATCATAAACTAGCAATTTATTTGCTAGTTTATGATAATAGTCTCAAGAGTGGTTAAAAACAAATAAAAAGAATTTGAATTAGGAATTTGAATTTATCATATTATTTAATTTCCCACTCACAAGACTATTATTAAAAATCAATCACAAATGATTAATTTTTAATAATAATGAGAGTGAATAGGTAGGAATTGTTTTTTATTTTAATTAGATTTTAGAGTTTGAAATAGTTTTAAGAAGTAAAAAAGGTGCTAAGAGTAGCACCTTTATATTTAGTTTAAACGCAATAATCTTTATTGCGTTTTTAAAGATAGCCGAAGCTATCTTTAAAA
>NZ_JACGBH010000023.1:0-12680 GCF_020138295.1 Campylobacter sp. Cr9
TGGGGGAGTTTCTAATTATTTATTAAATATTTTTATAATTTTTTTCTAATTTATTTTAAAGGAAAATTATGAAAAAAATACTTTTAAGTTTAACTCTAGCGAGTTCAATGTTTGCGGCTACTAGCTGTGATAAGGTTTTACAAAAATTAGATGAGCAAATTGTAAAAGTTCAAAATCAAAAGAAAGAAAACCCTGAAAGACTTGATTATCTTAAAAAACAAAAAAGTGAAATTAGCAAAAATTGTGTAGATGGCAAAATAGATAATGAAAAATTAAAAACTATTAAAGCTGATACAAAATACGATTATGAAAGCAAAAAACTTGCAAAAAAACAAGAAAAAATAAATGAAAAAAAAGAAAAAATTGAAAACAAACATAAGCAAGATTTAGAAAAAATCAAAGCTAAGAAAGAAAAAGAAGAAAAGAAATTAGATAAAAAACTAAACAAAGAAAATGCTAAAAAAGATTTCAAAGAAGAATTAAAAAAAGATTCTAATAAATTAGAACACAAAGCAAATGAAAAAATCAGCAAAGAAGAAAAGAAAGCAAAAAATAAATTAAAAAAATTAGAAGAAAAAGCTGCTGAATAAGAATTTACCTACCAAAATAAGGTAGGTAAAATACTAAAACTTCAAATCTTTAAAATATTTATAAAATTTTTTAGGATAATTTTAGTGTTATTTACAAAATGATTAACTTTTATGTTTATAATTTCTCTACTAATAAAAATTATTAATAAGGAGAAACAAAATGTTAGTTACAAAAAAAGCACCTGATTTTACAGCTCCAGCTGTATTAGGAAACAATACAATAGATAATAATTTCAACCTATATAAAAATATGGGTAAAAACGGAACAGTAGTATTCTTTTATCCAAAAGATTTTACATTCGTATGCCCAAGTGAAATTATTGCATTTGATAAAAGATTTAAAGATTTTCAAGAAAGAGGAATTAACGTAATCGGTATTAGCGGTGATAACGAGTTTTGCCACTTTGCATGGAAAAACACTCCAGTAAATCAAGGCGGTATCGGTAATGTTCAATTTCCACTTGTAGCAGACTTAACAAAAGAAATCGCTCGTGGTTTTGATGTATTATTTGATGAAGCAGTAGCACTAAGAGGCTCATTCTTATTAGATAAAGACGGAACAGTTCGCCACGCAGTAATCAACGACCTACCACTAGGAAGAAACATTGATGAAATGGTAAGAATGGTTGATACAATGCTATTTACAAACGAGCATGGCGAAGTTTGCCCAGCTGGTTGGAACAAAGGCGATAAAGCAATGAAAGCTGATCCAAAAGGCGTAGCTGATTATCTAGCTAACAACAGCGATAAACTATAATTTTATGCTAGGGGCTTTCCCTAGCTATTATAAAACTTCTAAATATTTTCAAAATTTTTCATTTATATAAATATTATTTGTAGTGTTTTGTTAAGTCAAATTCCTATTTCAAATTCTTTGAAATTTTTATGGAATTTGAAATAGGAATTTGAATATTGAAAGGTTTGTTTTTAAGAAGAGTGCTTATCTTACTTTATACTTGTTTGCGATTAGAAATAAACTTTCTTATTTTAAAAGATTGTTGATAGTTGTGGTTAGAATTTTATGAAATTATTTTAATTTTAAATATTACAATTAACTTAACTAAAGCAATTACGCTATAACTACTAATTTAAAATCAAGTATGATTAAATCTTCTAAATAATATGCTTTAATTTAGAAAATTGAAATTCCTACTTCAAATTCTTTGAAAGTTTTGTGGAATTTGAAATAGGAATTAGTCTTTTATGATTTCAGCTGACATTTTCCAAATTTTGTCAAACTTTATCATATTTCTTTTTTCGCTTTTTACAAAGCCGTTTTTAAATTTTGTAATTATTTGAACTTTTGCACTTTTTTCATTTTTATTTAAAATTTCAACTTCTATATCATTAATTCCGCCGTAATTATCAAATAATTTTGGCAAAATATTTTCAAAATTTATACTTAATTGTCTTTGAAACTCGTTTTCATAATAAAAACATTTATCAAATATAGCTTCATTTGGTTTTGTAGCAATATCATTCATACAAGTTTTTACACTATTTTTAATATCTTCGTTTCCACAAGCACTTAAAAATAATAAACCACAAACTATTATATATTTTTTCATGTTTATCCCTTATATTCTTTTAGCTTAAGCATTGATTCGCTTAATTCTTTTTCAAGATTTTCTTTTTCGCTTTCACTAAGTTCTAAAATAAATCTTACATTTATTCCAAATTCTTTATTATATTTAATCTCTAATTTATCCAAAATATAACTAATTTTATTTACTTGAGAATACTCTAAGTCTAAAAAAAAGCTTTCTTTTTTTACATAATCAATCAACAAATCAAACTCATAAGCTTTGTTAATTCCTAGATTTACAGCATTTGAATAAGCCCTTACAAGCCCACCGACCCCAAGCAATGTGCCACCAAAATATCTTACAACATAGCAAACAGCATTAACTATATTAGCTCCCCTTAATACATTAAGTGCAGGTGCTCCACTACTTCCTTTTGGCTCTCCATCATCGCTTTGATTTTCTACGATTTGCCCGAATTCGTTTAATACTCTACTTGCATATACTACATGAACGCATTTAAAATGCTCGGCTCTTAGTTCTTCTTGTCTAGTGCGAACATTCTCATTTATACTAAGTGGTTCAAAAAAACATAAAAATTTTGAGCCTTTTACTTCAAAACTATCAAAACAAGGTGATTTTAAAACTTTCATTTATTAATATTAGCGTTTTTTATTAAAGGATTGAATATGAAAATAATTTTTACTTTACTTGCATTTGTTTTTTTAGGTTGTAGTTCTGTAATTACTGGTGTTGCGTCTTTGGCTAGTGATATTGTAATAGCTGCGGTAACTTTGCCAATAAAAGCAATTTATAAAATAGGAAAATCTACTTTAAGTGTCGCAAACTCTAATTCAAATTCTTCTATTACAAAAGATGCTAGCAAGGCCTTAGAAAAACAAAATTATAAAAAAGCCTATGAGTTATATGCAAAAGCTTGTAATGAAGATGAGCCTATGCTGTGTGCTTTAGCTAATTATTCTTATAAAAAATGCGAACTACTTAACGATGGTTGTAAAAATAATGAAGTTTTACAAAATAACGCAGTGAAATATTTGAGCGCTAAATTATTTTTAGATGAAGCAAATGAGCTAAAAGGTGATGAAAAGAAAGCTTATATAAATATAGCTTGTGAATATGATTTAAGTATTAGTAAAGAATGTGAATAAATCTTCCTATATTAATAGGAAGATTTTAAAAATTACTTGCCTTTAATTTTATTCATTAAAGCAGTAATTAAGCCGTTTTGATAAGCAACAGCTAGAAGTGCCATTACAACACCCACTTTTTGTAGCATAGATGAGCTCTCACCAAACATAATAGGTCCGATAAGTGCAACAGTAGCGATTGGGCTTAGGATTAATAAACCAGCACCTAAAGTTGGGTTTAACTTAACAGAACCATGTTGAGCAAATGTCCAAGCAGCAGCTTGACCTGCAGTTCCTAAAACTATCATCCAAAGCCAGTTAGTTGTAGTGATAGGATCACCCACGGCAACATTATCAAATACACTTGTTAAAGCTTCAATTTTTGTTTGGTCTAAATGCATAGCTTTAATACCTAAAGCGGTATCAACCATAACGCCTTGATCAAAAATAAAACCATTACCTGTGATAATAAATGCCCATATAGTTGGAGCTACAAGTTGAGCCGCACTTGAAATTAAGATAGGTTGAACAACTTGACCATTTCCAATTCTTCCCGCTCTTCTACTTGCGAATAGGTAAATACCATAGCAAAATCCTGAAGTAAGACCGCAGATTGTTCCAACAGCCATAATACCTGTTCCAAATACTACTTGTGGTCCATTTGGATCAACGATACCATTCTCTAACGCACCACCAGCTAAGATAACACCAGCAAGCATTATAGGTGCAATGAAGTAGTAACTAAACGGAATTCTTTCTCTATCTGTAATAAATGCTAACGCAGGTAGCATAATTACTTGAATATTTAAAAGAATTGAAGCAATACCTGAACCAACAAAGAAAATTGAGTAGTTCCAAGCAGTAAAGTCAATACCTAAAACAAGTCCAGCTAAAATAGATAGCCAAACACCTTTTTTTGTAAGCTTACCGATTTTTTTAGCTTCCATCATAGCAAAAGGAATAAGGCAGATAGTTCCTATCAAGCAACGCATAAAAGCACCTGTTGCTGGGTCAAAGTTTGATAACTTTTGCCATGGTGCAGTAAAAGAAAGAAATAAAATACCAGTCAAGAATATGACATACGTCATAGCCGTGGCATTTCCCCTTAAATCATCATTCATGATGTTCTCCTAGTGAAAAATGTTTTAAATGATTTTCAAATTTAAATAAAATGAAAATTCATTGACTTAATTGTAAGTTCAATAAAATTAAAATAATCTTAAACTTTATAAATAATTTGTTATTTTTTACTTTTTTAATTTAAATTTATATTATATTTATATAAATTATTTTAAATATTAAAAAAATTAAAGTTTTTATATATATTTATTAATAAATATTAAATAAATTATTTATATAATGCTTTTAAATTTCAAACAATTAAGCTATTTTTAAGCTACAAGGAACTACACTAAAAAGACAATTAATTTATTTTTTAAAGGATTGTTATGAAAAAACCTGTAATTATAGGTGTCGGAGGTCCTGTTGGAGCTGGTAAAACCTTGCTTATTGAAAGATTAGTAAGGGCGATGAGTAAAAATTACGAAATAGGTGTTGTAACAAACGATATTTACACTAAAGAAGATGCTTTATTTTTAGCAAAAAATAGCGTTTTATCGCCTGATCGTATTATAGGTGTTGAGACTGGGGGTTGCCCTCATACTGCAATTAGAGAAGATGCTTCTATGAACGAAGCGGCACTTTTAGAACTTCAAAAGAAATTTAATCTAGATTTATTATTTTTAGAAAGTGGCGGGGATAATTTAGCTGCTACATTTAGTCCTGATTTAGTAAATTTTAGCATTTATGTAATTGACGTTGCTCAAGGTGAAAAAATCCCACGCAAAGCTGGTGCGGGAATGATTAAATCTGATTTATTCATAATCAATAAAACCGATTTAGCTCCTTATGTTGGCGCTAATTTAGAGGTTATGAAGAATGACACAATGCACTTTAGAAAAGATAAAGAATTTTTCTTTACAAACCTTAAAAAAGATGAAGGTTTAGAAAGTGTTATTAACTGGATTGAGAAAAATTGTCTTCTTAAAGGCTTAGGGTGAATGTTTTAAATATAAAACTTATTAAAAATAAGTTAGTAGAACATTACCAATATGGAATGCTAAAATTATTAAGGGTTCCAGTTAATTATGGTGTGGATTGCCCTGATGAAGATAGCGAATTTTTTGCTTATATTAGCACACTAGGCGGTGGTTTATTAGAAGGCGATAAGTATGATCAAAGCTTTACATTAGAAGATGCAAAAGCTGTTATTAGCTCACAATCAAGCCAAAAAATATACAAAGGTAGTTCAAGAGTAAATACAAAAATTAATCTTAAAGGAAATTCAAGTTTTGTATTTCATAATGATGCTAATATTTTCTATCCTAACTCTAACTTCACAAGTAAAAATACAATATTTTTAGATAAAGACTCAAAATTATTCTTTTTAGATGGCGGATTTTTAGGATATGCCGAAGGTAATTTTAGAGCTAATATGTATCTTAGACTTTACATTGATTCAAAACTAGTTTTAAATGATGTGTTTTGCTATGAAAGTAAAGATGATTTACAATCTTTATATAAACATGAATATTTTTATAATGTGATAATGGTTGGGGATGTGGAATTTGAAACTTTGCATAAGTCTAATATCAAAGCGCACGCAAGTAAGGTTAATGGGGTTACTATAATTCGCATTTTATCAGATAACAATGGTGAAGCTATTAAATATATTAATAGTATAAAAAATAGCTTTTTAACTAAGTCAAATATGACTTTAACATCAACTAGATAAATTAATCAATTTCAATCAAAGGAGAAAAATATGACATTAACACCAAGAGAAAAAGAAAGACTCTTGCTAAGTTATGCAGCAGTAGTTGCGCGTAAGCGTTTAGAAAATGGTATTAAGTTAAATAGACCAGAGGCAATTGCTATTATTAGCGATTTCGTTATGGAAGGTGCAAGAGCTGGTAAGAGCGTAAGCGAACTTATGAACGAAGGAAGAAATGTTTTACGCAAAGACCAAGTAATGGAAGGTGTAGCTGATTTAGTAGTTGAAGTTCAAATGGAAGCTACTTTTAAAGATGGAACTAAATTAGTAACCATACATAACCCAATTAACTAAGGAGATTTTTATGAAAATAGGTGAAATTATATTTGCTAAAGGCGACATCGTATGCAATGAAGGTCGTGAAGCGATAGAATTAGTAGTAAAAAATACTGGAGATAGACCTGTTCAAATAGGTTCACATTTTCATTTTTATGAAGTTAATAAGGCTTTAGAATTTGATAGAGAAAAAGCTCGTGGTAAGCGTTTAGATATTATCAGTGGAACAGCTGTTCGTTTTGAGCCAGGTGTTGAGCTAACAGTTAAATTAATAGATTTAGCAGGTAGTCGTGAAGTATGGGGACAAAACTGCAAAATTAATGGTAAATTAGACAAGTAAGGAGAAATAAATGAGCTTTAAAATTAGTAGACAAGATTACGCAACACATTTTGGACCAACTACTGGAGATAGCATAAGACTTGCTGATACAAATCTTTTTGCAAAAGTTGAAAAAGACTACACAATATATGGAGAAGAGTGCAAATTCGGTGGTGGTAAAACACTTCGTGATGGTATGGGTCAAAACTCAAGATTTTTAGATAAAGATGTTGTTGATTTAATTATTACAAACGCTTTAATAATTGACTATACAGGAATTTATAAAGCTGATATCGGTATTAAAAATGGTAAAATCCACGCTATTGGTAAAGGTGGTAACCCTGATATTACTGATGGTGTTGATTTTGTTACTGGTGTTGGTACAGAAGCACTTGCTGGTGAAGGCTTAATCGTAACTGCAGGTGGAGCTGATATGCACATTCACTTAATCAACCCTGAGCAAGCTCATGAAGCTTTAAGCAATGGACTTACAACTATGTTTGGTGGTGGAACAGGTCCAAACGATGGTTCAAAAGCTACAACTTGCACACCAGGTATATTTAATATTAAGCATATGTTAAAAGGTATGGATGATATGCCACTTAACGTAGGTGTTTATGCTAAAGGCCATGGCTCAAATGTTGAAGTAAACTTAGAGCAATTAAGAGCAGGTGCTGCTGGTTTTAAAATCCACGAAGACTGGGGAACAACTAGAAGTGCAATTGACAATGCTTTAAAAGCTGCTGAAATTGCTGATGTTACAGTAGCATTCCATACTGATACATTAAACGAATATGGTTCAGTAGATGATACTATTGAAGCAGTAGCAGGCAGAACAATCCACGCATTCCACGCAGAAGGTGCTGGTGGAGGACACGCTCCTGATATTATTAAAGTTGCAGGAGAGCAAAATATACTTCCATCATCAACTAACCCAACAATGCCATTTACTGTAAATACTATTGAAGAACACTTAGATATGCTTATGGTATGCCACCACTTAAGCAAGCATGTTAAAGAAGACGTAGCATTTGCAGATAGCCGTATTAGAAAAGAAACTATCGGTGCTGAAGACGTTCTTCACGATATGGGCGTATTCTCAGTAATGAGTAGTGACTCTCAAGCAATGGGAAGAATCGGCGAAGTTGTAACTAGAACATGGCAAACAGCTCACAAAATGAAAGCTCAAAGAGGACCACTAGAAGGCGATAGCGAATATGATGATAACAATCGTATTAAGCGCTATGTAGCAAAATATACAATCAACCCTTGCATAGTAACAGGTATTGATGAGTATGTAGGTAGCGTTGAAGTTGGTAAATATGCTGACTTAGTTATCTGGGATCCAAAAACATTTGGAACAAAGCCATTAATGGTTCTTAAATCAGGATTTTGTGTATATTCAGTAATGGGTGATGCAAACGCATCAATTCCTACTCCACAACCAGTATTCCATAGATATATGTATGGTGGTTATGGTTCAGCTGTTCATAACACAAGCTTTACATTTATGAGTAAGGTAGCAATTGATGCTAATGTTCCTAGCGAATACGGCTTAAAGAAAATTGTATTACCTGTAAAAGGCGCATCAAAAGTGAAAAAAGCTGATATGAAACTAAACAATGCAACTCCAAAAATTGAAGTAGATCCACAAACTTATGTAGTTAAAGTTGATGGCGAAGTAGCTTACAGCGAACCAGCTAGTGAATTACCATTAACACAAAGATATTACTTATTCTAGGAGAAAAAATGATAGTAAAAACCATACTAGGCAACATAAGTAACTACGATACAAAAGGTAAAGCAATAGATAATGTAAAAGTTGCTCCTGATGATAGACTAAAGCATATTTTGCGTTTAGTTAGCGATAGCGGAGTAGAAATTGGCGTTAGTCTAGATGGCGGTCATTTTCATAATGGTGATGTTTTAGCAGAAAATGATGAAAAGATTTTTGTGGTAGAGTGCCTACCACAAAATGTAATTTTAATTAAGCCTAAAGATATTATGCAAATGGGTTTTGTGGCTCATTCTATCGGTAATAGACATATGCCGGCTGTTTTTGAAGATGGTTTTATGATAGTTGAAGATGATTATTTAATTGCTGAATGGCTTGATGATAATCATATAGATTATGAGAAAACTCAAAAAGTATTGCGTCATGCATTAAAACACGCGAGTCACCACCACTAATGCTAGGTCAATTTTTATTTGATAGTGCCTTTGCAAATGGTGCTTATTCGCATAGTTTTGGGCTTGAAAGTTATATTTCTTGGGGCGTTATAAAAGACGCTTCAAGTTATCAAAAATGGTTAGAAAATTATATGTTAAATATTTTTGCTACTGGCGAAGGTGCTGTTTATGCAATGGCTTGTAGCTTAAAGGATAAAAAACTAAGTCTTTTAAAATTAGCAAAAGCTGCAAATGCTTCTATTGCTAGTGCTGAATGCCGTGCAGGTTCAATAAGTATGGCAAGAGCAACATTAAAAAATACCGAGTTTATGCATAATGATTTAGCAAGTTGGTATTATAAAGCTTGCGAAAAAGATGAATTTTGTAATCTTGCAGTAGCTTTTAGTGTTTTATGTGAAGATAAGTTAAGTGAGTTTGCTTATGCAAGCATTAAGACTTTAACCCAAAACGCTACAAGAGCTATTCCGCTATCTTACAAAAAATCAAGCGAATTGCTACATACAAACATAGATTTAGCAAACAAAGCTGCAAAAAAAGCAGAAGAAATTGCAAAAGATGTTTTAAAACACGGATATTTTAGTTTAAATTACACAGAAAACACTCATTTATTTGCTACTCATCAAGAGCTTGACCTTGCTATGCTAGCTCACGAAAAACTTGATTTTAGATTATTTATGAGTTAATTATTAAAGCTTATTTTTATAAGCTTTAATTCCTATTTCAAATTCTTTTAAATTTTCACTATTTATCTAAGGACAGCGAATGCAAAATAATAATTTAACCAATAAAGAAAATGATTTTAAACAAGAATCAACTATAAAAGATTTTTTTCAAACTTTTTCTTTAAATTTAAACCAACTATTATTGTTAATTTTAGTTTTATGCTCAACTTGTGTTTATACAAAAGTTTATATTCTTGATTTAAAATATCAACCTGATATGTCTTTTGAGCAATTTTTATTATTTGGATTTTCAAACTTATTTTATGCTTTTGTGTATGTAGTTTTTCTCTATCTTCCATTTGAGTTTTTTATATTTTTTGATAAAGACATCAAGGGTAAAATTATAAAAAGCTTCACTATATTTTTTACTTTTTATCTAGCATTTATTGGAGTTTTATTATTTACATATTCTATCAATACGGTTAGTAAATTTATTATATTTTGTGCTATTTATTATGCAACTATTATAATTTTTATTGCCTTTAAATACTTACTTAAACTCACTTCAAAAAAAGATTTATTTCTCTTAAGATTATTTTATATCATTAATAAGTATTGTAATATTTTTAAGTACAGATTTTAGCACATTAAGAGCTGCTGGATTAGGTAATAATATTGCGACATTAGTAGTTAAACAAGATAGTTTTATTAAAGATATTGTAGATATAAAAGCAAGCAATCATCAATATATTAAAAAAGGCAATCATATTTTGTTGCAAAATATAAAAGTATTATCTAATGTAGGTAAAAAAATATATATACAAATGTGTCAAGATAATTTAAATTTATCAGATAATATCAGTAAATGTAATAATTATTTAATGGTTGAATTTGACAAAGAAGAAGCATATTTAATAAAAAACAAGCCCGACACTAACACAAAATAGGAATTTGGTATTTAAACTTTTGCTAAATTATGCATAAATTTTTAAAATCTTAGTTTTAGATTACTAAGCAAATAATATAAATATTTAAATTCCTATTTCAAATTCCAAGAAAATTTCAAAGAATTTGAATTAGGAATTAAGTATTTAAAAACAAGTTAGGATTATTTATTGTAAAAACCATAAAAGCACTATTCTTAGCACATTTTTACTTCTTAAAACTATTTCAAATTCTAAAATCTAATTAAAATAAAAACAATTCCTACCTATTCACTCGCATTATTATTACAAACTAGCAATTTATTTGCTAGTTTGTAATAATAGTCTCAAGAGTGGTTAAAAACAAATAAAAAGAATTTGAAATAGGAATTTGAATTTATCATATTATTTAATTTACCACTCACAAGACTATTATTAAAAATCAATCATAAGTGATTAATTTTTAATAATAATGATAGCGAATAAGTAAGGATTATTATTTATTTTAATTTTTGATTCTAATTAGATTTTAGAGTTTGAAATAGTTTTAAGAAGTAAAAAGGTGCTAAGAGTAGCACCTTTAAATATTATTTTAATTATTACTACTGTAACAATCTCATTACGTTTTGTTGAACAGCGTTAGCTTGGCTCATTGCATAAACACCTGATTGAGCTAGTATTTGGTGCTTACTAAATGTAGCACTTTCTTCTGCAAAGTCAACATCACGGATATTGCTTTCAGCAGCTTTAACGTTTACTTGAGTAACTGAAATATTATTTACAGTTGAAACAAGTTGGTTTTGAACAGAACCAAGGTCTGAACGAATTGCTTCAAGAGCTTTTTGAGCATTCTCAGCAATATTCATCATAGCTTGAGCACCTTTTAATGTCATAACACCTGCAGCATAGCCGTTCTTATTATCTCCTGCATCAGTAGCTTGCCACTCTTCAGTATTAAAGCCCATTGCATCTGCTTGCTCTCTTGTGATCGTCGAGTTTGTCTCTCTTAAGCTTACAGTCGCTTCGCTTACATTTTTATCAAATCCAATAGCGCTTGTCATATCAGCAGCACCTGCATGAGCTACTACTTGAATATCCTTACCACTTGTAGAGCTTAGGCTTAATCTACCTAGATTTACCGAATTTTCTTCAGTTAAACCTGAAGTATGTTTCATACCAAATGAATTTCTTAAATCAGTAGCTGCTTTTAGGTAACCTTCAAATTTGGCTACATCTTCAGCTGCAGCAACTACAGCAGTTACTTCTGTAGAGCCATCATCAGCGTCATTTCCAACTGTTCTATCGCTTTTTAACGCTGTTTCGTAAGTATTCTTTTTATTAGCCAACTGTCCTTTTAGCTCATTAATTATTTCATCAATAGAAGTTTTAGTTGTTGTAAAACCACCCGTATCTGTTGTAGTTAAACCAGCTGCAGCTGTTAAGGCACCACCAAAAGTAATAGCACCGGTATTTTGATCAACAGTTACATCATCTAAAAATGCATCTGCAGCATTTTGTTTAATAGCATCTATAACGCCAGCTTGACTAAGCTCTTTTACCAATCCAGAACCTGTATTGGTATTAACTGCAGGATCTGTAGGAACGTTTAGAGCACCACCTGCAGTTGCCTGTAGTTGTCCAGGAACACCGGTAGTGAATTGTACATCTTGACCACCAATTTTAACAGTATCTGTTCTAGTAGATGCCGGGTTCATTGCAGCAGCAGCCTCTTTGCCATAAGTAGCCGGACCATCTTCTACCTTAATTCCTCTACCATCTCTATTAGCAAGTACTAATCTACCATTACTATCTACAGAAGCTTCAACCCCTGTTTGATCTTTAACTGAGTTAATAGCTGCTCTAAGTGCACCGTTTCCGTCTTTTTCTTTAACTTCAATCTTACCAATTTTTACACCGTTAATTGTAAAATCTTCAGTAGTTGAACCTTCTTTAATAGGTTGCGCGAACACACTTTGAGCTGTAACACTAGCCTTAATTCCTGTTTTATCAGTAACCTTATTTACAGCTTCAGCTAAAGCTCCAAGACCCATACCTGCTTTAATATCAAATGTTGTTTTACCTGTTGCTGCATCAGTATTAATATTTGCAGCTATCTGAACCGGCTCTAATGTAACATCGTTTATGCCATCTACGTTCTTAAATGTAAGGCTAATTTTACCATCATTATTTCCTAAATTAGCCAAATCCGCCGCCCT
>NZ_JACGBH010000024.1:0-11545 GCF_020138295.1 Campylobacter sp. Cr9
TATTAAAGCAGGTGAGACTACAAGTAATTTTAGTATTAATGGCGTTAAGATTGGAACAGTAAATGTTCAAGAAAAAGACGGAAACGGAGCTTTAAGAGCTGCGATTAATGCTGTTAAGGATCAAACAGGGGTAGAAGCTTCTGTAGATGCTAAGGGTAGATTAGTACTTGCTAATAGAGATGGTAGGGGTATTAAAATAGAAGATAACGTTAAAGTTCCAACAGGCGCTAATGATATTCATGATTTAGTAACTCAAGGAGCAGCAGGAAGACCTAATGCTAAATTAGGAGTAGATTTAGGTAATGATGCTACTTGGACTACAGCAGCAGGAAATGCAGGTTCTATTTTAATTAAAGAAAATACATTCGGAGATGTGAAAAACGCTCACGGAGTGCAAGATGCAGCTATTTATAACGATGCTTTAACTAAGACAAAGCAAGCTACAGCAGCAAGTAATGCTTATAATACTTTCCACGAAAAAGAGCAAGCAGCTTTAGATAAGTTTAAATCAGAAGCTTTAAAAGCAATGGATGGTTATATTAGCACTGCAGCAGCTACTCCTGCGACAGCAGCTGGTCAAGTAGCAAAAGCTCAAGGTGATGCAGCAGCTGAAAAATTAAAAGATTTAATAAATAATTCAAAAAGCTTTAGCGAAATAGCAACAGCTATAGATACTTTTAATACAGCCCATTCAGCAGCTGCTGATGCAGGTACTTTCAAAACTGCCTTTACAGATGTTATAGCTGCAGCAACTAAGGCATATGCTACCACAGTAGAAGATGCAGGGATTAAAGCTAGGGGAGAACTAGCAGCATATAATCAAACAGGTGATGTAGCTACTTTGGATGGTGCTTTAGATACTATGGTTCAAGCTGCAACTACAGGTAAAACAGCAACAACTGTGGCAAATTTAAAAACCCTTGGTGATGCTATGGAGGCTTTTGAGACAGATGGTGCTCCAATAGGTGCTAAGGAAGTTGATTTTGCTACTTTAGCTGCAGAGAAAATCGGTGCATTAAATCTAACAAATAATCAACCTGCAACAGGTCCAGCAGCAGGTTTGGGTAAAGAAATTACAGATTTATTTAAGGATTTAAGAGCTCAAACAACAAAATCAGGTGCAAATGCTACGATTGATAAAATTGAGCAAAAATTAGATAAATTAATTGATGCAGCAAATGGTAAAACTATGGATACTGATGAAGCTAAACAAGGTATGATAGCTCACTCATTTAAGCAATTCTTTGCAGGTGTTAAAGCTGGTATGAATGAACCTGATAAAGCAGGTCTTACTTCAATTATCGGCTTAAATACCGAAAACAGCACAAACATGGGAAGATTAAGCCTTGTTGCAAATAATGGTAGAGATATTCAAGTAGAGATTAAAGATGCTAATGGCTTTACTACAAACTCAGCAATCGGATTTGATAAGAATGTTAGCGAAGCAACAGTAAGCTTAAGAGAAACAAATGCTACTATCAATAGAGCTCAAGCAGATGCAATGGGCTTTAATAATGAAGAATGGCAAGCAGGAGATAACGGCGATAACCAAAACGGCTACGCAGCAGGTGTTATGACATTAAAAGGCGCACAAGCTATGATGAATATTGCTGAAACTGCTCAAAAAGCTCTTGAAGCAATCAGAAGTGACCTTGGTTCTGTTCAAAACCAACTTGTTTCAACTGTAAATAATATTTCAGTTACTCAAGTAAACGTTAAAGCTGCTGAAAGTAATATTAGAGATGTTGACTTTGCAGAAGAAAGTGCTACATTTAGTAAGCACCAAATATTAGCTCAATCAGGTGTTTATGCAATGAGCCAAGCTAACGCTGTTCAACAAAACGTAATGAGATTATTACAGTAGTAATAACATTTAAAGGTGCTACTCTTAGCACCTTTTTTACTTCTTTAACTTTTTAAAATATATAATCAAAAAACATTTTAAACTTTTTAAGAATTTGAAATAAGAATTTGAAATTACTTTTTTTTATTAATTCACCACTCTTGAGACTATTATTACAAACTAGCAAATAAATTGCTAATAATAATGCGAGTGAATATTTAAGGTTTATAACCTTAGTGAGTAAAAGTTATTAATAATAGTGTTTTTATAGTTTTTATAATAAACGATTTTAATTGTTTTTAAATACTTAATTCCTATTTCAAATTCTTTAAATGTTTTAAGAATTTGAAATAGGAATTTAGCTTGCTTGTATTATTTATTTAAGAACTCTTAAGGTTATTCTTTTAATCAGGCTTTAGTCTAATTAAAAGAATAATGAGAGTTAAATTGTAGTTTATAAGGCTATTTTTGAATTATTTATAGAAATAAAATATATAAAATTAATTACTTAAAAATTCAAATTTTTTAATCTCGTTTTTTAACTTAAAATCCTAATTCAAATTCTTTAAAAAACTTCTTGGAATTTGAAATAGGAATTTGAATACAAAAATTAAAATAATTTTTTGTGTTTTATAGCATTTGCTAGAAGTGCTATTGTTGTTCCGTTGTGCGCAAAAGCTGTTGCAGCAGGGCTTAAAAAGCCTAAAGTAGCAGCACCTAATATAAATGAATTCACCCAAACAGTTGTGCTAAAGTTTTTATCAATTTTTTTCATAGTTTCATTTGCTATCATTTTAGCTTCTAAAATACAAGCAAAATCATCTCTTAGTAATCCTATATCAGCACTTGCTTTTGCCAAATCAGCACCTTTTTGCATAGAAATACCAACATCAGCCTTTACAAGCGATGGAGCGTCGTTTATACCATCTCCTATGAAAGCAACTTTTTTACCTTCAGCCTTTAATTGCTCTAAAATACTTGCTTTATCTTGTGGTAAAAGCTCTGAATAAACTCTATCAATTCCAAGCTCCTTTGCCACTTCTTCGGCTCTACTTTTAATATCGCCTGTTAGCATTATTAGCTCTTTTACGCCGTTTTGCTTAAGCTTTGCAAGGACTTCTTTTGCATTATGTCTTATTTCATCTTTCATAGCGATTACACCTAAAAGCTCTTTTGCTTTTGCAACATATAAAAGAGTTAAACCTTTATCTAAAAGCTCTTTAATCTCGCCATTTGCGATAGAAAAATCAACGCCTTCATCATCTTCTAAAAAGTGTCTTGAGCCTATAATCACTTCTTCATTATCAATGCTTGTTTTTACACCATGTGCAACGATAAATTCTACTTCTCCGTGATTTATGTGAGAAAATCCACGCTCTTTAGCAGCTCTTACAATAGCTTCTGCAACAGGGTGAAAATAATGCTCTTCAGCACTTGCGCTAAGGTTTAGCAAGGTTTTTTCATCGTATTTTGGACTAAATACATGAACGCTTTCAACCTTTAAATCTCCATGAGTTAAAGTGCCTGTTTTATCAAATACAAAGGTATCAACCGAGCTTAAATTCTCTAATGCAGTGCTACCTTTAAGTAATATTTGTCTTTTTCCTGCATAAGAAATAGCACTCTTAAACGCTACTGGAGTTGCTAATTTTAAAGCGCACGAATAATCAGCTTGAAGAACGCTAGCCATCGCTGCACTTCCTTTGTATAAATAAGCAAGTCCTGCAAGTCCTAGCGTAACAGGAACTAAGCTATCAGCTAATTTATAGGCTTTTTGACCTATTTTTGATTTTTCTTCTAAGCAGTCTTTCATATAATGCAATATTTTTGCGGTTGATGTGTTTTCTCCAACGCTTTCAGCCCATATTTTAATACGCCCATCAACTACTACAGTCCCACTTAAAACCCTATCTCCACGGCTTTTACTAACTGCTTCGGCTTCTCCTGTCATAGAAACTTGATTAATACTTGCATCGCCATCAACAATATAGCCATCAACCGCAATGCTATCTCCTTGACCAACTACAACGATATCGCCTATTTTTAAGTCTTTTGTGCTAATTTTTTTAAGTTCGCCATTAGATTCTACCCAAGCATGAGTTGTTTGTGGTTTTGCTAGTTCTTTTATCAAATCATCGCTTTTTGCCACAACACTTTCTTCTATATATTCACCTATGCTTAGCATTAGATTTGTGCTATTTGCAGCTTTATAATCTTGTCTAATTAGACTTACTCCAACCGCTGCAGCTTCAAGCACTTTAGAAGTTAAACCTTCATTTACTAGCTCTAAAGCACCAGCTTTAAGTAGTGGAATAGCGCTTAATTTTGAAAAAGCAGCATCAAAAACAGGATTTGTTTTATAGCTATTTGCTAATGCTAAGGCTGAAGTATAAATCATAGCCTTGCTAGGAGTTTCTTTTGCTTTTGCAAGTTGCTTTACATTATAAGTGCTAAAAAAGCTTAATATTTTTTCGGCTAATTCTTTTGTAATTTCTTTTGAGCTTGTAAATACTATACTTTTTGCAGCATTATTAACACTTACGAAAATACCTGAAAAGCTAAGGTTAAACTCGCTTACTAATAAATGATTATCGCTTAGATTATTTAGAGCATTTAGCCTAATTCTAAGACGATTTTTAGAATGATGAATAATTTTACAATTATTCTTGCATTGAAGCTTTTGCATCTTCTACTTGCTCTTTAAACTCTTCAATAGCTGCACTAGCAAAATTTTGTAATTTCGCAACGCCTTTTGCTAAAGTATCTTTTGCATCTTTATTGCTTAGTAAATAAGTAACCGCAGCACCTATTAAAATCCCTTTAACTAAAGGAGAGCCAAAAAGACCATTTCCTTGCTGTGTAAGTGAGCTAAATAGTCCTTGGTTGTTTGCTTGATTAAAATTTTGATTATTGTAATTTTGGTTATTTAAGTATGGATTGTAAGGACAATTTGGATTGTTCCAGTTATTATTCCATTGATTATTTGAATTATTGTTTAAATATGGATTATTATTTGCCATTTGTTTTTCTCCTAAAAATTGATTTATTAAAATTCCGCTAACGCCTGAAATCAAAGCGTTTTTATAATCTTTTTTAGCAATTTCATTGCTAGTTTTAATAGCAAAATATGAAATCGCACCTGCCTTTAAACTTGTTTTAAAATCTTGCGTTGTAAAAAAATGATTTAGTCCCGAACTTAATAAATGGTCGTTCGGAACTCTACTTGAAGTTAGCATTATTTTTCTGCTTTTTTATTGCTTTTTTTAGCTGCTTCTTTTTCACACTTACAGCAAGGTTTTAGATTTGAAATCTTTAAAATTGCGTTTTCTGTCATTTTTCCTGCATTTTTTGCAAAATCTTCTGAATTAAATTCACTTATGCATTTTTTAATACTATCTTTTTTATTATAAATTGTTACAGCAGCAACGCCTAAAGCTGCACCTAATATGAATGGAATTGGCATGGTAATCTCCTTTTATTTTAAAATATCTTTTAAAAAATTATTAACTAATGAATCCATATTAATTTCATTAGTTACTAGGCTTTTTCTTAAAGCCACCTGATACTCATTAACAGAGCTTGCCCATAACCTAAAAATAAGGTCTTTTAGCGTTTCGTTTTTACAAACTGTTGCAGCTATTTTATAAGCTTGAACGATTTCAAACTCTTTTGCTAAAAGTATCACAAAAGCATCATTTAAAGGACATTCAATAAGCAAGGTTTCGCTAGAACTTTGCATAATTTGGCTAAGTTGTAATTTAGCATTTAAAATATCTCTTAAAACGCCATTATTAAAGCAATTTGCGAAATATTCATAATGCTTTATGCTAGCTAAATCAAGCTCAAATGCTCTTGTAATTTCACTATTTTTTAAGTCTTGTAAAAAGTCTTGATTTTCAATTTTTAGCTCAAGCAATGTTAAGCTCCTTTAAGGCTTCATTAATTTCATCAATATTTTTCGCATTAATTAAATTATCAAGACTTGCTTTGCTAATAAGGTTAAAATCATATAAAATAGTAACCTTGCCTAAAATTTTATTAACTTTTACTTCGTTAATTCCTTTTAGTGTAAAAACTTCGTCAAGATTGTAATTTTCTAAATCTTTTAATTCTTTAATTTTGCTAGAAATATCAAGTCTTAATCTCCCATTTGTGTGATGGGTAATCGTGATGTACTTTAAAACTTTTTCTAAAATTTCTGCCTTATTCATCAAAAATCCTTTCGTTTTACGCTAAAAATTGTAGTCCTTAAAACTTAAAATAAAATAAAATATATAAGATAATGATAATCAAAAAGTGATAAAACCTAGCATTTAAGCTATTTTGATAATCTTTCCGTTATTAAATTTTTAAGGAAATTTTATGAAAAAATTATTTTTTATTACGATTTTAAGCACGATTTTATTATCAAACGACCTTATTAATGGTAAAGTTGATATTAGCATTCAAAATCCAACGATTAGTAAAAGTGAAATCACTTATTCAAAATACCCTATAAATGGCAAAACTTTATTAATCTTAGCTCCTAATTATCGCTCAGCCAATAAGACTTTAAGCATTGTTTTAAATGATAAAGAATATAGCTTTTTAGTTAAAGAAGGTGAATATAAAAAAGAGCAAATCAAACTAGCAAAACCATCAATCATAAAGCCAAATAAAAAACTTCAAGAAAGAATTAGCAAAGAATATAATGAAGCAGTTAAAATCTATGCAAAAAGCACACCAAAAAGCTATATAAAAAAGCCTTTTATTTTGCCATTAAATAGCGTTATTACAAGCCCATTTGGAAGTGCAAGAGTATTTGAAAATACTCTTAAAAGTTATCATTCAGGAACTGATTTTAGAGCTGCAATTGGCGTTAGCGTTCCAGCTAGTAATGATGGCGTTGTAGTAATCGCACAAGATAGATATTATTCAGGCGGAAGTGTTGTGATTGATCATGGATTTGGAGTGTATTCTCAATATTATCACTTAAGTAAAATAAATGTAAAAGTTGGAGATTTTGTTAAGCAATCAGATATCGTTGGGCTTAGCGGAGATACAGGAAGAGTAAGTGGGCCGCATCTTCATTTTGGTATCGCTATAAAAGGAGTTAGCGTTGATCCGATTGATTTTGTAGAGAAATTTAACGCAAAGGCTTTTAATTGATATTTTCTAAATATTTTGATGCTTGGAGCAAAGAGTATTATAAACAAGGCGTAAATGTCGGTAAAAGTGGGGATTTTTATACAGCTGTTAGTGTTGGAGAGCTTTTTGGCTTTTTGTGTGCTAAAAGATTTATTTCTTTAGTTGATGAAAAGATTTTGAGTTTGCCTATTGATGTGGTTGAAATCGGTGCAAATGAAGGGTATTTGTTGGGAGATTTTTTAAGGTATTTAGAAGACAAACGCCCTGATATTTATAAGCAAATTAGTATAAATATAATTGAACCACACGATAATCTAAGAGCTTTGCAAAAGAAGAATTTAAAACAGGATTTTAAACATTTTTATTTAGATGAATTTGTAAGTGATAATGCCTTTTTCTTAGCAAATGAGCTTTTTGATGCCTTTGCTTGTGAGCTTTATAAAAATAAGCAATTTGCATATATAGAAAATGATGAAATCGTATTTAAAAATCATAATGAAAAATATGAATATTTAGATGAATTTGGTTTTAGTAATTGTGAGTTTTCACCTAGTATTTATGAGTTTTTAAAAACTATTAATAAAAATTGCAAAAGCTTTTATTTTCTTACATTTGATTATTTTAATACTTATGTTAAAGATGATTTTAGCATTAGGATTTTTAAAAATCATGAGCTAATTGACCCATTTAACGCTAATTTAAAAGAATTATTTGGAAAATGCGATATAACTTGGAATGTAAATTATCACGAATTTGAGTATTATCTTAAAAAACTTAATTTAAAGCATAGTTTTAAAAAGCAATCAAGAGCTTTAATGGAGTTTGGAGTAGATGAGTTTAGCGATATAAAATACGCTAATGCTATAAAGTATTTATTCTTTGGATTTAGTGATAATTTTCATTGTTTAGAATTTAGTAAAATAAATTAAAAGGAGGCAAAATGAAAGAAGAAAACAAAAAAGAATTAATCAAGGTTGATGCAAACACCATAAGCGAACTTGAAAACGAATTAAAATCATTGCTTAAAACTCGCAATGTAGAGCTTAAAGAGCAAATAAAAAATATTCAAGAAGAGCAAAATAGATTTGAATATCAATTAAATGATAAATTAAATAAAATTGAAAAAGCAAAAAAAGAGCTAAAACCTAAAAATAATAATACTTTAAATATTTTAATATCAATTTTAATTATTTTAGTTTTAATTGATGTTGGATTTAGAATATTTGCAAATTAAGTTTGGGAATTTGAAATTCCTATTTCAAATTCCTTAATTTTTAATCTTGTTTATTAGGCAAGATTAGATTTAAAACAATAGCTAGTAAAGCACTAAGCCCAACTCCAGAAAACGAAATGCTTCCAAAATTTGCACTTAATCCGCCAACGCCTACTATCAAAGTAGAGCTTATGATTACTAAGTTTTTATTATTAGTTAAATCTATTTTAGCATCAACTAAGGTTTTTACACCAAGGCTTGCGATTGTTCCAAATAAAAGTATCATAACACCGCCCATTACAGGTAATGGAATAGAACTTAAAATCGCATTAAATTTACCTACAAACGCAAGGCAAATCGCAAATATTGCAGCCCAAGTCATAATCTTTACTTGTGCGTTTTTTGTAATCATAATTGCACCAGTTACTTCTGAATATGTTGTAACAGGAGGACCACCAATTAAACCTGCAACACAAACTCCAACGCCATCACCACTTAAGGTTCTATGTAAGCCTGGGTCTTTTGTGTAGTCTTTTTTGGTTACTGCTCCAATTGCCATAACCGCTCCAATATGCTCAATTACAGGAGCAATTGCAACAGGTATCATAAAAATTGCTGCACTAAAATTAATGCTAGGTGTCTCAAAATGTGGCACAGCAAACCAAGGAGCTGCTTTAATTGCCGTTGTATCCACATAGCCTAAAACAAAAGCTAGTAAATATCCACAAATTGCACCTATTAAAATAGGAACTAATTTAAACATTTTTGAACCAAAAATAGCAATAACAATAGTAACTAAGAATGAGAAAGTAGAAAGCATTAAAGCTATATCTTTATCAATCACTTGAGTTGAGCCACTCATACCCATAGCCATTCCTGCTGCACTTACTGCAACGCTAAGACCTATTACTATAATTACAGGGCCAATTACAACTGCTGGAAAAAGCTTTTCAATAAACTTTTCGCCTTTTGTTTTAATGATTGCAGCGAAGATAAAATATACAAATCCCGTGCAAAATAAAGCAAACATAGTTGAATTAATTCCCCATTCTTTCATAGAATAAATTATAGGGGTTATGAATGCAAACGATGAGCCAAGAAAAATAGGAACTTTAAATTTCGTAATAATTTGAAAGATAATTGTCCCACACCCAGCACCTAAAAGAGCCATTGCAGGGTTAAGTCCTGTAAGTAAAGGAACCAAAACCATTGCACCAAAAGCTACAAATAAAATCTGAAGTCCAGATACTGCATCTTTAAACATAAAAAAATCCTTTTTTATTTTGAGTTATTATCTCACAGGGGTAAGGTAAAAAAGGATTTTTTCATTAAATTAAATAAACATAAAGGAGGATTGGTGACCCATACGAGACTCGAACTCGTGTTACCGCCGTGAAAGGGCGATGTCCTAACCGCTAGACGAATGGGCCTTTTAAAAGTTTTTCTTGTGTTGTAAAAGCCGTTATTATATGTGAAAATTCTTAAAGTTTTCTTAAATTATAAAAAATTTTTTAATTTTTTTAAAATTTTTCTAAAAACCTAGTTTTTAATGCCAAAAAATACCACTAAAACGACTATTTTAATCTTTTATATTTAAAATACGGCTTTTTTATAAGGAGAATATATGAAAGAATTAAAAGAAGCTACATTAAGATTAGTAGCAATGCCACAAGATACAAATCCCGCAGGAAATATTTTCGGTGGTTGGATAATGAGCCAAATAGACTTAGCAGGTGCAGTAGCTGCTAAAGAATTAGCAAATGGTAGAGTTGTAACTATTGCAGTAGAGCAAATGACTTTTAAAAAGCCTGTATTTGTAGGAGATATAGTAAGTTTTCACGCAAAAGTAATAAAAGTAGGAAATACTTCTATTCAAGTGCAAGTTGAAGTTATTGCTGAGCGTTGCTCTCCTAAATTATATGGAGTTTGCGTGCCTGTTACAAGCGCTGTTTTAACTTATGTAAATGTAGATGAAAACGGAGAAAAAATAAAAATAGATGAAAATCTAAAACGCTATAAGGGATTTTAATTATTCTAAAATCCCTAATTTTATTTCACTTGCATTAAGTTGTAAAATCACTTCATCATTTTCGCTTAAACTTAAAGCTTTTATTTCTTCTTCGCTTAATAAAATACTAAAAATATGATTATAAGCGTTTATTTTTACATATCTTAATTTGCTTTCGTTTTCGCTAGGGCTGAATTCTTTGCTACAAGAATATATTTTCTCGTTATTAAGTTTGCTAATAACTTGGCCAAATAATTCGTTTTCAACGCCAAGTCTTAAGGCACATTCGTTCTTAGCTAGCATAATTTTTGTAGGAAAAATTATTTTTATATTTGAGTTAATTCCTAATTCAAATTCTTTAAAAATATCGCTCAAAAGCTCTAATTTTATTAGCTTTTCTGTGTTTTCAAGCTTTGCTTTTATAAAGGTTTTAAAACCAAAATCAGTATAAGTAATTATTTTTGCATTAAAAATATTTGGCGAACTAATCATTATTATCCTTAATTGTTAAAATAGTTTTAAATATTATAAAGGATAAAAATGAAATATATTTTGTTTGACACTGAAACTACTGGAAATGGCGAGCTTGATAGAATAATTCAAGTTGGAGCTATGGTGCTAGATAGTGAAAAATACGAAACAAAAGACATTGAATATGCCGAAAATCTTTTTGATAGTATCAAAGAAAGAGATGTTTTAATTTATGATGAGCTATGTAGTTGCGATCAAGAAATTGCTTATGAAGCTATGGAAGTGCATAACATAACTCCTGAAATGCTTATAAATAAGCCGAAATTTCACGAAACAAAATTTGCAAAAATGCTAAATGAATATAATTCAAACGAAAATTATTTAATAGCACATAATATTAAATTTGATTTAGGAATGCTAGAAAAAGAAGGCTTTAAAAACAATTATAAATTAATTGATACTTATAAATGCGCTAAGGCAATTTTCCCTGATTTTAATCATCACAGATTGCAGTATTTAAGATATTTTTTAGGGCTTTATAAAATTGAGCAAGCTGAAGCAAAAAGACTAGGAATAATTATAAAAGCTCATGATGCAATAGGCGATGTTTTGGTTATGAAATTATTATTAGATGAATTATTAAAGCACAAAAGCTATGAAGAACTGCACGAAATCACAAAACTTCCTATTATTAGCACAAAATTTGGCTTTGGCAAATACAAAGGTAAAAGCTTTGATGAGGTTAGGGCTATTGATAATGGCTATTTATTATGGGCTATGAATAATTTAGATGATGAAGATTTAAAATACTCAATTAAGAAATTTTTAGGCTTATTATAGAATTTGAAATTCCTATTTCAAATTCTTTTTAAACTCCTCCCAT
>NZ_JACGBH010000025.1:0-10212 GCF_020138295.1 Campylobacter sp. Cr9
GCTAAGCCTTAATTCAGTAATACAAATACTAAAAGGTAGAATTTCAAAAACAAATACTAATTTTACCGATATTTCTAAAAGCGATATTGTTTATATTCCAGTAGGTGGGAGTAATATAAGTTATTAGAATTTGAAATAGGAATTAGAAGCTAATTCCGAATTCAAATTCTTAGCTTTTTAGTTATTAAAAAGCTTATCTTATATTATCTAACTTCTCGCAAGCGTATTTAAATCCTAATTCACAAGATTTTCTTAAAAATTCTAAAGATTTATTTTCGTAATGTTGCGCTACTTCATAACAACTTTTATTATCTTTGTTAAAGCAAGCATATTTATGTAAATCAAGTGCTTTTTCTTCATTTATATTAGTACCTGTTCCATTAAAATACATATTTGCTAGATAATAACAAGATGAATAATTTTTGTTTTCACATTCTGCTGTATATAAGTCAAAAGATTGTTTATAAATTTTTTCATAATCTTCGCATTTTGTATAATTTACTTCGCAGTAATTTGCATAATCATAACAAGCTTCCGCGTTATTATTTTTACATTGTTCTTTCGCTATTTTAATAGTCTTATTTTTATATTTTTTGCTTAATTTTGAATTTTCTAAAATATCAGAATATTTGTAAATATCGCTTAATGCCTTGCAAGCGTTATAACTTTCGTATTTTTCACAAGCTATTTTATAATAAACGCTAGCGTTTTTTTCATCTTCTCTATCAAATTGATAAAAATTTGCATTTTGCATACACTCTTGCAAACTAGCACATTCGTTTGCACCTAAAGTTAAACCAAGTAATAAAATTGATAATTTTTTCATACTAACTCCTTTTTTTAAAGCTAGTAATTTTAGCGAATTTTTGAAAATGTATATATGAAAAAAATAAGAAATAAAGAAAATCCTAGCTAATTTTAGCTAGGAAATAATTATAGTGCTTTTTTAGCTGCTTCAGCAATTTTTGCAAATGCTGCTGCGTCGTTCATTGCCATATCTGCTAGAACTTTTCTATCTAGTTCAATTCCAGCTTTTTTAAGACCATTCATAAATCTTGAATAGCTTAAATCATTTAAACGGCATGCCGCATTAATTCTAATAATCCATAAACGGCGGAAATCTCTTTTCTTGCGGCGTCTATCGCGGTAAGCATATACCAAGCTTCTTTCTAATTGTTCTTTAGCTTTTCTAAAGTGTTTTCTACGACCGCTATAAAAACCTCTAGCTAATTTTAATAATTTTTTATGTCTTCTGCGTCTTACTACGCCTGTTTTTACTCTTGCCATAATTTCTCCTTTTAATGGCGTTTGCCTAAAGCAAATCTTTCCCTAAACGGGGGTAACGAATGATTAAAAAATCAAAAACTCTTATTTCATACAAAGCATTTTAAGAACACGGCTTTCATTTGTAGCATGAACAAATTTTGCTGTTCTTAAATCACGCATTCTTTTTGCAGGCTTTTTAGTTAAAATGTGGCTTCTATAAGCTGAACCACGTTTAATTTTGTTTTTGCCTACTCTAAAGCGCTTAGAAGCACTTTTTACGCTCTTCATTTTTGGCATAAGCTTTCCTTTTTGTTGAATTTTCTAAAAAAGAAGAACAGATTTTAGCATAAAAAGTTTATATATAGCTTATTTTATTTGAAAGTAAGGCAAAAATAAGCAATAAAGAGCTAATGATTATCATAAAAATAATTGAAATATCAAAATTTCCACTCAAATCTTTAAAATATCCAAAAATAATAGGTCCTATGGTTGCGATTAGATATCCAACACTTTGTGCCATAGAGCTAAGATACACGGTAGTTTCACTATTTTTTGATTTTATAGCAATCATAGTTAAAGCAACTCCAAAAATCCCACCAACAGGAATAGAAAATAATAAAGCAGAAAATATCAAAATATATATATTTGAACTAAGTAAGCATATAAAAAATGCAAATATATTGCTAAAACAAACTAAGCATAAAAGCAATGTATTATTGCTTGAGTTTGCCATTTTACTAGGGATAAAATATGCAGAAAACATAGCGCAAAATTGAAATAATATAACAATATTTGTGGCTGTATCGTTGCTTAAATTAGTTGCTAAAATGCTAGGATACCAAGTAATTATCGTATAAAATACACAGCTTTGTAAGCCCATAAATCCTGTTATTATCCAAGCTTTTTGGTTTTTAAAAATGCCTAAAAAATCTTTAAATTTTTTAAGATTTTGTTTTCTATTTAATCTATTGTTTTTAATAAAAGGAAGATAACAAAACAATGCAATAATTGCAAAAACAACCCAACAAAATAAAGTTCCGCTTAAGCCTATGTATTCAACCATATAATGTCCAAAAACTCCAATTAAGCTAGAAACACTTAAAATCATTCCATAAATTGCCATAATTTTGCCTATATTTTTAAAATTATTTTTGATAAAACTTGGCATTAAAACATTTAAAATTGCAATTCCTAAGCCTATTAAAATAGTTCCAAAAAATAAAAAGAAAGTATTAAAAAATGCCCTTGTAAATAAACCTATAATGATCAAAATAATTGCAGAAAACATAGCTTTTGTGTTTGGTAAGATAGGAGCTATTAAAGAAAATATGAAAAAGCATAAAAGTGGCAAAGAACTTAATATTCCTATTTGGGTTGAATTAAGCTCATAAGAAAGCATAATTTTATCAACCAAAGGGCCTATTGCAGTTATCGGTGCTCTTAAATTAAGTGATATAAAAATTACACATAAAATGCTTATTAAAAAATAATTTTTTTTCATAATTTTCCTTTACAAAACTATAAAAAAATATATTAAACAATTATAAAGCATTTAAATATATAATTGTTTCTTTTTAAATTTTTATATAAGGAAGTTTTTAATGTTTGAATTAATTAGTGATTCTTTTAAGCAAGCAGTAAATAAATTAAAAACAATAGATGATGAAAAAGCGTTAAAAAACGCAATGGAAACACTGAAAAAATCTTTATTAAAAGCTGATGTTCATTTTAAAGTAACAAAAGAATTATTAGTTAATGTAGAAAACGAAGTAAAAGCAAAAGGAATAGGTCAAAAACACTTCCTAGATGCTATTAAAAACAATCTTACAAACATATTAACACCAGAGAATAAGATTAGCGAATTTAGATTTTCTCCAAGTGGCTTAACATCAGTTATGATGATAGGTTTGCAAGGTGGTGGTAAAACTACTAGCACAATTAAATTAGCTAATTATTTAAAACTAAGAAAGAAAAAGGTTTTAGTTGCAGCGTGTGACTTACAAAGACTTGCAGCGGTAGAGCAATTAAGACAATTATGCGAAGCAAATGAAATTGATTTATTTTCAATGGATAGCAAAGACCCTTGCGAAGTTGCATCTGCAGCATTAAAAAAAGCAAAAGATAATTTATACGATGTTTTATTAGTAGATACTGCTGGTCGTTTAGCAATTGATGAGCCACTAATGAATGAGCTTGCTCGTGTAAAAGAAATTGTTAATCCATATGAGAGTTTTTATGTAGCTGATGCTATGAGTGGTCAAGAAGGTGTAAAAACTGCTGAAATCTTTAATGAAAAAATAGGAATTAGCGGTGTTATTTTAAGTAAATTTGACGCTGATACTAAAGGTGGGGTTGCTTTAGGTATAGCAAAATTATTAAATCTACCTTTAAAATTCGTAGGTATTGGAGAAAAAGTAGGAGATTTTGAAAGCTTTGTGCCTGAAAGAATTGTTGGCCGTATAATGGGTGAAGGTGACTTAGCGACTTTAATGGAAAAAACTTCTGCTGTGTTTGATGAAAAAGAAGCAAAAATTTTAAGCAAAAAGATTAAAAAAGGTGAATTTAACTTCAACGATTTTATAAACCAATTAGAAAGTGTTAAGAAATTAGGTAATTTAGGCTCATTAGTTGGAATGATACCAGGACTTAGTGGGGTTGCAAATAAAGTTAAAGATATAGATTTAGAAAGTTCAAAAGAAATGATACATATTAAAGCCATGATTAGCTCAATGACACCAAAAGAAAGAGAAATGCCAAGTCTTTTAAATAATGCAAGAAAAGCAAGAATTGCAAAAGGTGCAGGGCTTTCTCAAATGGAAGTTAATAGATTTTTAAAGCAATTTGAAAATGCTTCAAAAATTGCTAAAAAACTTTCAAAAGGTGGTATGAAAGGCTTAGGTTCTATGCTAAATCAAGGAAATTTTCCAAAATAATAAAAAATTTTTAAAGCTTTAAACTTATTTAAAGCTTTTTTATAGACAATTTTTGTTTATAAAAAATCTTTAAATCAATCAAGGAGAAAAAATGACAGTTGTAAGACTAACAAGAATGGGTAGAAAGAAACGTCCTTTTTATCGTATAGTAGTAACAGACAGCAGAAAAAGAAGAGATGGTGGCTGGATTGAAAGTATTGGATATTATAACCCAATGAGCGAACCAGAAACAATTAAATATGATGCTGAAAGACTAGCTTACTGGAAGAGCGTTGGTGCAAAACTAAGCGATCGTGTAGCAAGAATTACAAAATAATGGTAAAAGATTTTATTTTTACATATGCAAAAACAATAGCCGCAAATCCTGAGCGGCTAGAGATTTTTGTAGAAGAAAAGCAAGATAATTTAGTAGATATTGTTATTATGGCTACTAAAGTTGATGCAGGAAGACTTATAGGTAAGTCAGGTAAAATAATCACTGCTATAAAAACAATAGCTGTTAATAATAAAAACACTCAAAAACTAAATTATAAAATCACGGTAAAAACTTTTGATGAATAATTTGGTTTTCGTTGCAAAAATAGGTAAAACTCATGGATTAATTGGGTTTTTAAAACTTCATAATAAAAGTGATTTTTACGAACAATTTAAGCCAAAGGCTGAGTTTTTTGATAAAAATGGTAAGAAATTCATTATAAAATCTTTTGATTTTAATAATTCTTTAATTCAATTTGTAGGGTATGAAGATATAAATAGCGCTAAAGAATTAGTAAATATGGAACTTTATTCAAGCGTTGAGAATACTAGAAAGAATATTAAATTAAATAAGAACGAACATTTTTATTTTGATATTATAGGACTTTTAGCATATGAAGAAGATGAGCTATTAGGTAAAGTTGTAGATATTCTTGAGACTGGAGCTAATGATTTGCTAGAAATTAAAACAGATATAAAATTGCTTAATCAAGGAATGCCAAATAGTTTTTATATCCCATTTCATGATAATTTTATAATCTCAGTGAACGAGTGTATCAAGGTAAAAAATTCTAAGGTTATTTTAGAAAACTCATAATGACATTTAATTTTATAAGTTTATTTCCAAATTTAATTGAGAGCTACTTTAATGAAAGTATTTTAAAAATTGCAAAAGAAAAAGAACTTATAAAATTAAATTATGATAATCCAAGACTTTATTCAAAACATAAACATAATAAAGTTGATGATACAAAAATCAGTGGCGGAGCAGGAATGCTTATGTCTTGTCAGCCTTTATTTGATTGCTTAGAAAATTATAAAAATACCCATATTATTTTTTTAAGCCCAACAGGAAAACCTTTTAAACAAATTGATGCAAAAAGATTAGCTTTAAAAAATGAAATAACTTTCGTATGCGGAAGATATGAAGGAATTGATGAGCGTGTTTTTGAAAATTATGCTAATGAAGTTTTTAGTATAGGAGATTTTGTATTAACTGGTGGAGAATTAGGTGCTTTATGTTTGTGTGATGCTATTGCTAGAAATGTAAAAGGTGTATTAAATGAAGAAAGTTTGGTTGAAGAAAGTTTTGAAAATTATTTGCTAGAAGCACCATCTTTTACCAAACCTTTTATATATGAATACAAAAAAAATAATATTTTTAATAAATTTTATTCAATTTCAAGTTTTGTTAAGGGTAATCACGCTAATATTAACCTTTTAAAAAATCATCTATCGTTTTGCAAGACTAAATTCCACCGCCCGGATTTACTTGCCAAGCACAATAATTTAAGGAAAAACTATGAGAAATAAATATATTGAGCAATTTGAAGCTAAGCAAATTGAAGGTAAAAATGTTCCAGATTTTAGAGCTGGTGATACTTTAAAACTTGCTATTCATATTAAAGAAGGCGATAAAACAAGAGTTCAAAATTTTGAAGGTATTTGTATAGCTCGCCGTGGTCAAGGCACAGGTGAAACTTTTATGGTTCGCAAAATAGGTGCAAATGGTGTTGGAGTTGAGAGAATATTCCCAATTTATTCAGATAGTTTAGAAAGCATAAGTGTTGTTCGCCGTGGTAAAGTAAGACGCTCAAGACTATTTTATCTACGCAGATTACGCGGTAAAGCTGCAAGAATTAAAGAACTTAAACGCTAATATTACGGAGATTTTCTCCGTTCTTCTTATGATTGAAATCAAACAAGCTTCAGAAAAAGATTTAGATTTAATTTTGAGTTTTATTAAAAAACTCGCAGAATACGAAAAATTATCAGATTGTGTAGTTGCAACTACTGAATTATTAAAAGAATGGTTATTTGAAAAAGAAAAAGCTTATGTTTTAATAGCATATTATGATTTTAAGCCCGTTGGTTTTGCTTTGTATTTTAATAATTTTTCAACATTTTTAGGAAAATGTGGAATTTATCTAGAAGATTTATTCGTAGATAGCGATTATCGTGGTTTAGGAATAGGCAAGGCTATTTTTTATGAATTAGCTAAGATTGCTTACGAGAATAATTATGAAAGAATTGATTTTTGCTGTTTGAATGACAATGAACCAAGTTTAAAATTTTATGAAAAAATCGGAGCATTTAGGCAAGATGATTGGGGTATGCTAAGATTAGATAAAATAGGCATTGATAAACTAGCTAATAAAAAAATTTAAATTCCTAATTCAAATTCTTTTTAAAATTTTCGCATTTACTTTATAATTTAAACAATGCATTTTAATGTAAAAATTTATAATAATTTCAAATAAGAATTTATCTTAATCAATGGACTTTAGGGCAAAGTAATTAATCATAATTTTGTTAAAATGAAACATTTAATTTTTTATGAAAAATAACGATTACAAAATAAGGAAAACTCATGAAATATAAATTAAGTTTATCATTATTAACTTGTTTAGCAATCAGCGGGGGGGGGTATTTATTCGCCGAAGAATTAAGCACAGCTTGTCCTAACGGACAAACTCCTTGTGATATTAGTAGTAAAACAATAGAAGTAAGTGGAACACACAATATAAATGAAATAAAAGGTAGTAATGCTAATTTATCAATAAATGATAAGCAGTCTGCTAATTTGACAGTTACTACTATGGATTTAAAGTCAACTACTAAGCCAAATGAGATAGGTTATAATTATATTACTTTTGATGGAGCAAACTCTCCTATTAGTAAAATAAATATTACAAATTTAAATTTAGATAATATGAGATTAAATTTATATAAAGCTCATGTAACAGCAGAAAATGCAAATTTTAAAAATTCTTATGTTCAAAGAAATAGTGGATATGGTTCAATAAATTTTAATAAATTAACATTGGATGGTACTACTTACGCTGATGAGTATCATAATGCTGATAATGATGTTATCAATGAACTTGCTGCTATTAATAATTCTATTCTTCAAATTGGTTTAGATAGCAATAAAGATGCAAGACTTACAGTAAAAACTATTAGAGAAAATGCTTCTCTTGATATAAATGTCAAAAGTGGAACAATAAATATAAATAATATAGAAAAATCAACTAATGGAACAAAACCAAATGTAAATCAAACTAATGGAACACTAAATTTTAATGGTAATGGAACAATAAATGATGTTATTGTAAAATCTAGTGGTGGAAATGTAAATATCAAAAACACTAATTTAACTAATGTAGATATAACAAAATCAAAAGGAACTACAGTTGTAGAAAATGCAACTATTAATAAAGGCAAAATTGATTTAAGTGATAATAAAGACTATTTTTGGTTACAAGGAACAGTAATTATGGATGGCACAATTATTTCAAAAACGACTGCAACTCCAAGTGATCATAATATAGTTATTAAAGATAGTGCTAATATTACTTTAAACAATACTAGTTTAACAAATCTTTCTATAAATGCTGCGGGTAGTGGGGATAAAGATGGTTCTTTAAATATTATAGGTGGTTCACTGAATAATACCGGTATAGGAACGCAATGGCAAAATACTAATCTTCAAAACTTAACTTTAAATAGGGTGACTATTAATAATTCAGGTTTAACTACCGAAAATAATCTAAGAGCCCAAAACATCACTATAAAAGATATTGCAAATGCAATAGGTGTTAAAATCAATGCCCAAACTAAACTTGATATGACAAATTCTACCTTAGATATTACAAGCACAATCACAGCAAAAGAAGCCGATATTAAAACATCTACTGTAAATGGAGTTACAAATGTTACCAACACATTAAATGTAACCGGTTCTACTTTTGGTGGTGCAGTAACAGCGAGTGATTTGATAAGTAGTAAAGACACTACGAAAGGTAATTCTACTTTTAACGGAATTGTAAATATCACCAACTCAATCACATCAAGCGATACAACATTTACTAAAGATGTTACAGCTAATACAATTAATGCAAATAATGGTTCTAACTTTAACGCCAACACTACAGCAACTAATAAAATCACTTCAAATGGTGCTACATTTGGTGGCTTAGTAAAAGCAAATGAATTAGAAACCTTAGCAAATAACAAATCAACATTTAGTGGTAATGTAGATATTGCAACTTCAATTACGGCAAATAATGCAGATTTTAAAGGCAATGTAAGTGCAATCAATAAAATCACTTCAACAGGTGCTACATTTGAAAAAGAAATAAAAACAGCATTCCTAGAAGCAAATACAGGTTCAACATTTGGTGCAAGTAGCAATGTAATAGCAACAGATATAAATGCAGTTGGTGCTACATTTAGTGGCACAATAGCTAAAAACAATTCAATCACAGCTGATAGCTCAACATTTGAAAAAGCAATCGATACAAATACGCTAACGGCAAGTAATAACTCTAAGTTTAAAGGTAATGTTACAGCTAATGCAATCACAGCAAATAGTGGTTCAACATTTGAAACTACAAGTAATATTACTACTAACAAGCTAACCTCAAACGGTGCTACATTTAACGGCACTGTAACAGCAGGAGATTTAGAAACCTTAGCAGGAACAATAGCTTCAAATTTTGCTAACACAGTAAATGTTACAAACACACTAACATCAGCTAATGCTAATTTTACAAACAATGTAACAGCAGGAAATATAATAGCTAACGATAAGGCAATTTTTGGTGGAACTACACCAACTACTATTACAGCAAACACAATCACAGCTAATAGTGGCTCAGTATTTGATACAAATAGCAATGTAAAAGCAAACGATAATATCATAGCAAATGCTGGTTCAAACTTTAAAGGTTCAACAACAGCAACCAATAAAATCACTTCAAACGGGGCTAGTTTTGATGGTACGATAAATTCAGCATTCCTAGAAGCAAATGCAGGTTCAACATTTACAGCTACTAGCAATATAAATGCAACAGATATTAAAGCAACAGGTTCTACATTTAGTGGAAACATAGTTAAAAACAATTCAATCATAGCTGATAGTTCAAGCTTTGCTAACGCAATTGATACAAATACACTAACAGCAAGTAATGGTTCTAAATTTAATAGCTCAGTAAAAGCAAATAATTTAGAGACTTTAGTAGGAACAACAGCTTCAGAATTTGCTAGCACCGTAGATGTTGTAAATACATTAACATCAGCTAATGCTAATTTTAAAGGCAATGTAACAGCAGGAAACATAATAGCTAACGATAAAGCAATTTTTAGTGGCATAGTAAAAGCAACTAAGAAAATCACAGCTAACAGCGGTGCAAACTTTACGAACGAAGTTAGCTCGAACATACTAATAGCAAATAATGGTTCAGTATTTGATGCTAATAGCAAGGTAGTTGTAACAGATAGCATTATTGCAAACGCAGGCTCTAAGTTTCATGGTAGTGTAGCAACTGACTTCTTAGCAGCTGAAAAAGGTGCAGAATTTACAGGTACAACAGATGTAAAACAACTATATGCTAAAGGCTCAGTATTTGGTGGCACTGTAACTATTAATTGTGATAAACCTGACGAATGCGAATCAGTAATAGATAATTCTACCTTTAATAACTTGACCTTAAAAGAACAAACAAAAGTAACGCTAGATAATGGCTCTACAGTCAAC
>NZ_JACGBH010000026.1:0-6227 GCF_020138295.1 Campylobacter sp. Cr9
AAAGAAAAAAATTTAAAGAATTTGAAATAGGAATTTCAAATCCCTAAAATTAGGACTGATATCCTACATATACTCTGCTAGAAATACCCCCCCCCCTATCTCGTGTAACATAGAGCGAACACAGTTTCTTCCATCTTCTTTAGCTTTATACAAATAAGCATCAGCAGCTTTTAATACAGATTCAAAATCTCTATTATCAGCATTTCTACAAGCTACACCTATACTTGTGCTTCCTTTCCATATTATCTTTTTATGTTCATCAAATACTTCTATATTATTAACGGTTGCATGTAAAGCATTTGCAATAGCTACTGCTTCATCTAATGAATACTTTTGTAAAATTACTAAAAACTCATCTCCGCCTAAACGGCAAAAATGTATCGTTTCTCTATCACTATATCTATATTTATTACATAATTCATTTGTTTCAAAGAAATATTTAACAGCATTAGAAAATTGTTTTAAAACCAAATCACCAGCATGGTGTCCATAAGTATCATTTACTTCTTTAAATTTATCCAAATCTAACTGAATTATTGCACAGGTTGGGTCTTGAAACTCACTCCAAATATTATTTAAAACAAACATAGCTTGGCGACGATTATGAAGACCTGTTAGCTCATCTGTGATTGATTTTTTCTTATTTTCTTGGATTTGTTCTTGTAATTGCTCTTCTTTTTTCTTTAAGCTTGTTTTAATATCTGCTTCTATTTCTAATAATTTTTCGTTTCTTATCTCATATATTTTTAATAGATTTGATAAAGTTATGGTTAAAATCTCTATCTTTTTATCCATTTGTTCATTTATCATATCATAAGCTCTTTGTGGGCTATGACCTGCTTCTATATATTCAATTTGTTTAGCAATCTTATAATCTTCTCCTAAAATATGAAAAACCAACCAGTTTTTCACAAAAAAAGCAAGATTTAATGCAAGTTCTTTTTGATATACCATATCATCGGAACTATTTTGTTTTACTACGGCATCTCTCATTTTTACAAGCTGTGAAATACATTGAGAATGGATTGCATTGTGATAGTCTATATATTTTGTATGAATTGCAACGCTTTTCATAAATTCTTCTTCGTTTTTAAAATGCCAAGCAAGATGATTTAATACAAGTTGAAAAACTGCGTTAAATTCTTTATATCCTTCATTTGCCGCTTCAAAAACTTGCTCAATCATTTCAAAGAACAATTTATGTTCTTCATCAACCATATCAACACCTATTTCTAGCTCAGGACCCCATTTATTTATATATTCTTGTATTTGTTTTTCTTTTTTACTCATATATTACTCTGTTTCTTCCATTGTTTTTAGCTTTATATAGTTTCTCATCAGCGTTTTTAAAGGCTTCTTTTTTATCAGCTTCAACCATATTTACACCGATGCTAATTGTTACTTTTATTTCTTTATCGCTAAATTTAAAAATTTCTTTTTCTACTATTTGTCTTATATTATCTAATTTTGTTACACAAATTTTAAAATCTTGATTTTTAAATACAATTACAAATTCTTCTCCACCAAACCTATATACTTTGCTTACATTTTGCTTTAAAATCTTTGCAATACCTTTTAAAATCACATCTCCTGCATCATGCCCATAAGTATCATTTACTTTTTTAAAAAAATCTATATCACAAACCGCAATCACATCGCCATTTTTAAGCCTAGTTCTATCATAAGCTCTTCTATTATAAACCTGAGTTAAAGCATCAAAAAATGCTAATTTATAACCTTCTATACCTATTGCTATTAAAAATATCAAAGAACTAAACTCAAAAAATCCTACATCTGTTTTTTCTAAAAAACTAAATATTAAAAATTCAAAATATGCGAAAAAATAAGCCAAAAATATACTTTTTTCAAAAAATATAAAATATCTTAAAGCTAATAAATATATAAAAAATACAATAAAAAAAGCTAAGCTTAAATCCGAAATCGCAAAGCTAAAAGGCATAAATTTAGCTGTAACATTAACTATAAAATTAGTATTTTGAGATAAAAAAACTCCTAATAATATGTATAAGATAAAAACTAAGCTAGCAGGAAGTAAGCATTTTATAGTATCATACTCCTTTTTTAGACTTATTAAAATCGCAAAAACAAAAGGCATAAACAAACTAACATATATATGGGCTTGATAATGAGTTGAAAATAAATAAATCATTTTTGAGCTTAATAATAGAATGCAAATTGCTATTATGTTGTATTTTTTAAAGTAAAGTGCAATAATAAGTGCTAATATTTCTAAAATAAATGTAGCACTAGGTAAAGAAATAATTATTTCACTAAAAAATGAATTCATTGTATTGTAGAGCCTTTTATAAATTTTAATAAAGATTGATTATATAAAAAAAGGATAAAAAATGGTAGAAATCAAATCTCTTACTATGAGATACCCTACGGGATTATTGTTTGAAAATGTAAATCTTAGCTTAAAGCGTGGAGAAAAATACGGACTTATCGGAGCAAATGGTGCTGGAAAATCTACTTTTTTAAAAATCATTGCAGGTCAGCTTGAAGCTACAAGTGGAGAAGTTAGTTTTGAAAATGGTGTAAGATACGGCGTGCTAGAGCAAAACCAATTTGCTTATGAAGATTTTAGCTTAAGAGATGCAGTTTTGTATGGTAACAAAAGGCTTTATAAAGCTGTAAAAGAAAAAGAGCAAATCTATGCAACATGCACCGATTATACAGACGAAATCAACAATCGCTTAAGTGAATTAGAAATGATTTGCGCTGAAGAAGACCCAAATTATGAGTGTGATACTAGATGTGAAAAGATTTTAAGCTCACTAAATCTTCATAATTACGATGAGCTTATGAAAAATGTTCAAACAAGCGATAAATTTAAGGTATTAATTGCTCAAGTGCTTTTTGCAAAACCTGATGTATTATTTTTAGATGAGCCTACAAACAACCTTGACTTAGATGCTATTAATTGGCTAGAAAATGAACTAAAACGCCACGATGGAACAATGGTTGTGATTTCTCACGATAGATTTTTCTTAAATAGTATTTGCACTAGAATGCTTGATGTAGATTTTAAACAAATTCGTGAATTTGCAGGAAATTACGATGATTGGTATATGCAAAGCACACTTATTAAAAGACAAAAAGAAGCAGCACTTGCTAAAAACTTAAAAGAAAAAGAAGCTTTAGAAAAATTCATCGCTCGTTTTAGTGCAAACGCTTCTAAAGCAAGACAAGCAACAAGTCGTGCAAAAAACTTAGCAAAATTAGATGTTAGCGAAATTGAAATTTCAAGCAGAAGAGACCCATCAATTTTATTTAGATGTAATAGAGAAATTGGTAATGAAGTTTTAGAATTAAGTGGCATTAGCAAGGCTTATGATAAGCAATTATTTAAAGATTTAAATCTAAAGGTAAATAAAGGCGATAAAATTGCGATAATAGGAGCAAGTGGTGCTGGTAAAAGCACATTGGCAAAAATAATAATGGGTGAATTAAAGCCTGATAGTGGCGAAGTAAAATTAGGTGCAACCATTGAGCCTAGTTATTTTCCACAAGATACTTCAAGCATAATCATTGAAGATGTAAAATTATATGATTTCTTAATTTCTCAAAAACATAAAGATATTGATGAAATTAGAAAATGTCTTGGAAGAATGCTATTTAGCGGAGCTGATCAAGAAAAACATGCAAAAGATTTAAGTGGTGGAGAAAAGCATAGGCTTATGCTTAGTAAAATGATGTTAGAACGTGGTAATTTCATTTTATTAGATGAGCCAAACAACCACCTTGACCTTGAAGCTATTATCTCGCTTGGAGAAGCTTTATATGATTATGATGGAGTTGCAATTTGTATAAGCCACGATAGAGAATTAATAAACTCATTTGCTAATAGAATTTGGCATTTAAAAGATGGTGAGCTTATAGATTTTGCTGGAACTTACGAAGAATTTTTATTAAAATATGAAGGTGAAAAATGACTTTTAAAGTAGAATATTCAGCAGGTTTTGGTAATTTTAGCCAAAACCATATGGGATTTGGACCTACTATTTATGTTGAAGAAATAATAGATTATAAAAGCGAAAAAGATTATTTTGATTTCGTGGATTTTTTCTTAAAATATTCTAAGAAAGACGATACATTTTTTCAAATCAAATTACTAGAAAATAGAGAATTAAGCGAAGTTGAAAAATTATCTAAGAAAAAATATCTAATGCTAAGAGATGCAATGTGCGAATGGGCAAAAAACAATACCCAAGATGAAGATATAGAACTAGAAAAGAACTATTATCAAGGCGATTAATCTTTAGAATTTGAAATAGGAATTAAAAGCAATTTCCTATTTCAAATTCCTTACAATTTTCTAATAATTTTAATCTTATTAATATCTAAAATAAATATATTTTTATTTTATTTTGAGTAAAAAAGTTACTAAATTTAAAAATTATTCTGCTATTATCAATTTAACTTTATATTTTAAGTTTATTTAAAGGATTTTTATGAATGCAAATGTTTTAGCTCAAATTCAAAGCACATTAAAAACTCTAGGCGTTAAAGCTGATGAAAACGAAATCTATGCAAAAATAAATGCTAAGAAATTAAAGCTTATTTGGTTACATTTTAGCGAATGCACAGGCTGTAGCGAGAGTTTTATTAGAAGTGAAAATATTGGTCTTGATGATTTGATATTTGATTTTATTGACCTTGTTTATCATGAAACTTATATGGCTGCTAGTGGATTTTTAGCTGAAGATTTACTAAATATAAATGAACCTTTTTTATTAGTTGTTGAAGGTGCTATAAGTGAAGCAAGTTATTATACAGGCGGAGCACCTGCTCATAGTGCAATGCATAAATTAAAAGAATTAGCAAGTCGTGCAAGTTGCGTATATGCGATAGGCTCTTGTTCATCTTATGGTGGTATTCAAGCTGCAAAGCCAAACCCAACTAATTCTATTAGCATAGAAGATATTTTAAAAGACGCTGTATTAATCCCAGGCTGTCCTCCAAGCGAGAGCAATATAATTGCAAGTATTTTACATTACGCATTCTTTAATAAAGCACCGCTTTTAGATGAAAACAATCGCCCTGCATTTGCTTATTCAAAGTGCTTACACGATATGTGCGAGAGAAAAATCGCATTTGAGAGTGGAGATTTCGTAGAAACTTTCGGCGATGAAGCTGCTAAAAATGGTGCATGTTTATTCAAAGTTGGTTGCAAAGGACCATATACATTCAATAATTGCCCTAAAACAAAGTTTAATGCAAAAACTTCTTGGCCTGTGCAAGCTGGTCATGGCTGTATTGCGTGTAGCGAAAGAGATTTTTGGGATGGATATGGTATTTACGAACAAGCTCTAGCAAGCTCATATGCGCAGACAAAAAGAGCAAGAAATTATGAGAGCTTAGAAAGATTTAATAAAAGCGATGAAGTTATCGTAAAAGATGATGGAATTTATGTAAATAATGAATTATTAGCGTATTTAGAATACGAAAGCCAAAATCACGCTGAATTATTAAATAAAAACAAACTAGGTGCAAAACTTTTAAATAATTATAAAGATAAATTTAATCTAAGTCTTGAAGCAGAGAGTAAAACGGACAATACTTTTAGTGGTATTTTAAAAGCCTGTTCTAATATTTTAGGACTTGATTTAAGCTTAAATGAATTACTTGATATGGCGAATAAATATGAAATAGGAATTGCTAGTGGGCTTGATTTTAAATTAGCTAAAAAGCCTATTTTAATAGATGTTACAAAATCATTTAGATTAGTGCTTATTTATCGCCTTGGCGGACTTGATGAAATAGCGATTTTATTTGGTGTAGTAGATAGCATAGCATCAATGATAGCAAAATCACTAAAAATGCTAGAGTGCAAAAGCGTAAAATTTGAAGGTGATTTATTTAAACACGAGATTTTAATAGATAGATTAAACTATCATCTAAAAGGTTTTTAAAACCTAATTCAAATTCTTTTTAGAATTTGAATTAGGAATTTCAGATTTTATTTTTCTTCAAAAAATCTTTTTTAACAAACGAAATTCCCATTTCAAGTTCTTTAAAATTTCAAACAAAAAAATCAAAGAATTTGAAATAGGAATTTAAAAGTAATTTTGCAGAGCAAAATTACAATAAAGATGTGGAAAATTGCCGTTAAAAAATCCATCTAGCTGCGTAGCAGGTTATGGATTTTAGGCAATTTTTCCATGCTGTAGCGTTGTCAGGATGGGGGATGGGGTTTAAGGGGA
>NZ_JACGBH010000027.1:0-6144 GCF_020138295.1 Campylobacter sp. Cr9
ACTAAAAAATATTTAGACTTTATAGAAGAAAAAGCATTAATTAAAAAGCTAATTTCTAAACTTCTTAAGCATATTCTTGCAAGTGTTAAAAATAAACTTTAAATACTTTTATGCTTTTTTATTCTTGGTCTTCACTTGCTTAGAGTAGGTTATGTTTAGGGTGTTTGTTTAATATTTCAAATTCTTTTTATTTTTCTTTATTTTTAGTGTATGTAAAATTTAAAAATATTGATTTAAAACAAAAGAATTTAAAATAGGAAATTGATTCATAATATTGCTAAAATATAGATAAAGCTTAATTTTAATGCTTTGCATTAAAGCACTTATTAAGAATAAAAATAATTCTTAATTATTTAACATTTAAGCTTTTCTTATTTAAAATCTTTTCAATTTTCTTTTGTTGTTTTGCTATGTATTTTTCGCCTAGTGGTTGTATGTCTTTTTTGTTATCTAATTCATAACCACCTTTGCTAATAGCAGCTGAATTTCTTCTATATTCTGTATATAAAAAATAAACCGATAAATCATCAACAAAAGGCAATGAAACTAGCTTAGTTTTAGTTTGATATATTGTATAGGTTTTAAGTTTTATGCCGTTTTGACTAATCAAAATAATATAACTAACTAAAACATTTATTATAAAAAATATAAAATGAAAAGGAGAATAAAGTATTCTAAGAATAGGTTCATCCATTCTATAAGTCCAGCTTTTATCTTCTTCATTTTGTGTTTTAAACATTTCATACTCAAATATGAAAGAATAACTCAATGCTGGACGCTTGGTTTTTAACCTAAAAACTATATCGCTTTTATTTATAATTGCTGTTACTTTTTTAAAGCTTTTACCTATACCTAAAACACCGATATCATCTATTTCGTAGGTTTCAAAATATATCTTTTCTTTATCTACACTAATATAAAAATCATTATTTTTAACAAATCTAAGTCTTTTTATCGGTCTATTAATAAAACATTCAAGAAGTGCATAAATAAAAAACGGCAAAACAAACAATAACTTATTTTGTTTTATTATCTCGCTAGTTGTTGGGTCTTGAATAGTAAATAATACACCTACTTTATCTAAAAGAAAAATAATAATGCTAATTATAAAAAAAATCATAAAATAATCATAAAACAATCTAATAAGCTCTAAGCTATATAAATAATCATTTTTTATTTTATAATCTTTTAAATTATCTATATTCAAATCAATCCTTTGGTTTAAATAAATATCAATATAGCAAATAAACAATAAAAATAATTTAAAACAAAGCGTAAGAGTAAGCTAAGAATTTTTGAAATAGGAATTTCAAATTCTTATTTTTCAATTATCCTTGTAATATCGTTAAAAGTTGCAAATATCATTAATGAAAACAATAATGCCATTCCAACATAGCTAAGTGTTAAAAATAGCTTTTGATTTACTTCTCTTTTTGTGATTAATTCATATAGATTAAACGCAATATGTCCGCCATCAAGCACAGGAATAGGCAGTAGGTTTAAAACCCCTAAATTAATTGAAAGTAGGGCAGTTATTAGTAATAATGTAGATATTCCTAAGCTTGCAGCCATTGTAGTAGTATCAGCGATACTTATTATACCGCCAAGGTTTTTAGGGCTAACTTCTGCTAAAATTAGTTTTTTAAGTCCTTCAAGTATTAAAAATGCTGATTTTATACTCTCATCTAAAGCCCATTTAAAAACGCCAAAATCTCTATGATATTCTATAAAAAACTCATTTTTAGGAGTTATTCCTAAAAGTGGTTTTGTGATAATTTCTCCGAAAATATTTTGCGTTTTGCCTTCATAGGTAGTAATGCTTAAATCAATAATCGCACCTTCTCTTAATATTTTAATATCAAGATTTTTGCTATCTACAAGTGGCTTTATATCATAAAAATCATTCACAACTTTGCCATTAATTTCTAAGATTTTATCATTTAATTTAAGCTTTTTATCAGCATATTCGCTAAGCCCACCGATAGTTGGACTAAGCTTTTCAACGCCTATAAAGCCTAAAGAAATGTAGATTAAAAATGCTAAAAGTAGGTTAAAAAATGGCCCAGCAAAAAGTATTAAAATCTTTTTAAAAGGGTGTAATACCGTGTAACTATCTTTATCATAACTTTTATGGCTTGGGTCGCTATCATCTTGACCTTTCATTTTTACATAACCACCTAAAAAAATGCTTGATATTTGATAATCAGTGCCTTTATAGTGTCTAACAAATATCGGCTTGCCAAATCCTATGCTAAAGCATAAAACCCTAACCTTAAAAAACTTTGCAGCCAAAAAATGCCCTAATTCATGAAAAAATATCAAAAACGAAAGTATCAAAATAGTAGCTAAAAAACTAGCTCCATAATGCCAAAAGCAAAAAGCTAAAACAAGCAAGGTTAAAAATAAGTTTTTCATTTTTTAACCTTAGCGTATTCTATCACATAAATTGCACCTGAATAAATAGTAAAGAAAAAGCATAAATAAAATAAAATATCCTTTCCCCACCAATCCATTAATAAAAATCCAATCGCAAGCATTTGAAAAGTAGTTTTTATTTTACCACTCATATTTGCAGCAATTTTAAGCCCATCAGCAACTATCATCACCCTTAGTCCTGTTATAAAAAACTCTCTTACAAGGATAAAATAAACTAATATTTCATTTACTCTTCCCATCATCATAAGTCCTAAAAATGCTGCAAGAGTTAGCATTTTGTCAGCTAGTGGGTCTAGGATTTCGCCTAAGATTGTCTTTTGATTCCAAGACCTTGCAATATATCCATCAAAAAAATCAGTAATAGAAGCAATTGTAAAAATTAAAGCCGCAAGGTAATTTATCCAAGTAATATGGATATTAAATTCTTGCATTAAAGCATTTGAATGCGTAAGCAGTATAAATAAAATCGGTGCTAGGATAATCCTAGCACTTGCTAAAATATTTGGTAAATTCATCACTTAAATGTAGTTCCACCATCTACAATAAATGTATGACCTGTAACCCAACTAGCCTTATCTGTGCATAAGAATAGGCAAGCACCAGCTAGATCTTCAGGTTGTCCCATACGATTTAATGGGCTTAGATTCATTGTAGCTTGTTTTACTTCTTCGTAGTTTGTAAATGCTTTTAGAGCATCAGTATCAATTGGACCACCACTTACAACATTTACACGAATGTTTTTATCGCCTAGTTCAGTTGCTGCATATCTTGCCATAGCTTCAACAGCTGCTTTTGCAGTTCCATGACCTGCATAATTTTCTATATGAACTAGATTGCCTGTGCTTGAAATTGAAATTATGCTTCCGCCACCAACTTTTTCCATTCTCTTAGCTGCTTCTTGTGCTCCACATACGAAAGCATTTACAGTAGCTGTGAAAATATTGTTAATTCCTCTAGGTTTTAATTTCATAAACTTAGTATATCCACCTACAACTGCACGACCTGTGATAATTGCGTTTGAGATGAAAAAATCAACTCTATCAAAATCTTTATCAATTTCTTCAAATAATTCTTTGTAAGTTTCTGGCTCAAGTATATTAAATGGATAGCATTTAGCCTTTACATTATAGTTTTTTTCTAAATCAGCTACGATTTCTTGTGCGATTTGCTCGTTTGAATTATAAGTAAATGCAACATTACAGCCTGCTTTTGCGAATTCGTATACAATTGCTTTACCTATACCACGAGTTCCACCGCTTATTACTAATACTTTATCTTTAAAATTAATTTCTTGCATTAAAATCCTTTTATATCGTAATTTTTCATAACTTCTTCAATTTTTTTAAGATTTTCTTTGCTTGGAGCACTAAGTGGCAAGCGATATTCAAGGCTTGGGATAAGTCCAGCTATAAACATTGCTGCTTTTATTGGAATTGGGTTGCTTTCGCAAAATAAAATCTTGTTTATATTATAAAGTTTATCGTTAATAGATTTTGCTTCTTTATAATTTTCTTTTAGTGCTTCGTGAGTTAAATTAGCTATTTCGTTTGGTAAAAGGTTTGATGTAACGCTGATTACGCCACTTCCACCATTGCTTAAAATAGGATAGTTTATACTATCTTCTCCACTAACAAGTCTTAATCTTGGCTCGTTTGCTAATAAATCAACGCATTTATCAATACTTCCACTAGCTTCTTTTACTCCGTAAATATTAGGGCAATTTCTAAAAAGCTCAATTATTGTTGAACTTGCAATCTCACAACCAGTTCTTCCTGGAACATTATAAAGCATAATAGGAATATCTATTGAATTAGCAATCGCTTCATAATGCTTATATAAACCACTTTGCATAGGCTTATTATAATATGGTGTTATGCTTAAAATCCCATGAGCTCCACAATCTTGAGCGAATTTTGCTAAAGAAATTGCTTCGTGAGTTGCGTTTGAGCCTGCACCTGCTAGAACTTTTACATTTGTTCCTTTGCAAACTTCAACCGCTATTTCAATACATCTTCTATGCTCTTCGTGAGTTAATGTTGGGCTTTCTCCAGTAGTGCCAACAGGAACAACAGCATCAATGCCATTTGCTATTTGTCTTTTTATAAGTTTTTCGTAGCTTACCTCATCAATTTTATCATTTTTAAGTGGCGTAATAAGAGCTGTCATTGCACCTATAATTTCTTTTTTCATACTTTCTCCTTTAAAATTAATTGCGTTAAATTATCATCTTTTAGGTAATGTTTAAATACAAGATTTAGTTTTTTATAATCTAATTCTTGTATTTTAAGCGAATTTAAAAAGACATTAGCATCACCAAAACATTCAAATTTCCCTATGCCATTAGCTAAGGCGCTTGCGTTTGATTTTACTTGATTTATACTTAATTCTAATTGATTATAAATAGTTCTAGCGTCTAATTTGCTAAATTTTGTTTTATTAATTAATTCTTTTAGTTTTTTAATGGCTGTTTTAGGATTAACATTTTCATTACAAACTCCAAAGATTATAAATAGATTTTCAGCCCTTGAACTTTGAGCGTAAAAGTCTAAATCAGCACAAAGATTATAATCATTTAGCATTTTGTTTTTAATAATTGAGTTTTTATCAAGATTTAAAAATATAGAAATTGCCTTTAAATATTCAAAATCTTCATGGTTAAATGCAGGTATTTTATAAGCAAGTGCAAAAAGATTGGAATTTAGATTAGGAAATCGCAAATTGATTTCTTTTAATCCCGTTCTATCAGGCTCTATTGCTTTATTGATTTTAATTTTTTTAGGCTTTTTATCTTTAAATAATTCTTCGCAAATACTAAAAACATCAATACCTTCTAAATCCCCACTAATTACAATACAAGCATTATTTGGTGCGTAGAATTTATTATAAAAATCTTTTACTATTTTAGGAGTAAGATTTGCTATATCATCGGCAAATCCAATAGGCGTCCAATGATAGCTTGATTTAACAAAAGCATAATTATATAAAGCATTGTATAAGTAGCCAAAAGCATCATTTCCAACCCTAAGACGCTCTTCTTCTAATACCACATCTCTTTCTTTATAAAACTCATCTTTATTAAATAATAAATCGCTCATCATACTTGAATAAAGCTTTAAAACTTTTTTAATATGAGCCTTAGAAATATTTACATAATATTGAGTGTAGTCAAAACTAGTGCAGGCGTTATTTACTCCGCCAAGACTTTTAATAATCTCATCAAACTCACCAGCCTTATGATCCTTCGTGCTTTTAAACGATAGGTGTTCAAGTAGATGAGCTATTCCACTTCTTCCTAATTCTTCATAACTTGAGCCAACTTTGTAAAAGACATTAACACTAACTACGCTTGAATTATCGTTTAAATTAATCGCATATATTTTTAAGCCATTTTCTAAAACTTTATTTTCTATATTCATTTTTAACTTTCTTCATAATTTGCTTTTAGATTTTTATAATATTGATTATTTTCTAAACTAGCATCATTTCCATAGCCAACTTGCTTAGTATTATCTAAAACCAAGATATTATCAGCAATTGCGATTGAGTTTAGTCTATGAGCTATTAGAATGATAATTTTATCTTTTTTAATATTTACTAAGCTTTTTGAAATTAGGTTTTGGCTTTCATTATCTAAGGCACTTGTTGCTTCATCAAAAATAATTATTTCAGGGTTTTTATAAAAAGCTCTTGCAAGTGCTAAGCGTTGCC
>NZ_JACGBH010000028.1:0-4141 GCF_020138295.1 Campylobacter sp. Cr9
AAAGTATAGCTATATCTTTTACTTGCGATATGTCTATTTTCATAAATTTTCCTTAATACTTTTACTAAAGTAATTTAGTAAAAGTATATATTAATTGATGTTTTAATATCTTGGTAATCTAGGCGGTTTCCAGCCTTCTTTTTGCGGCATTACACTATCTCTTGCTGAAGAATTGAAAGCCCAGCCAAAAGAACCACTGCCTGTAAAGTAATCATACCAAGAATACGCACTTGCGTTACAAATAAAACCTAAAGCTAAAATAGCTAAAACTGCTTTTTTCATAAAATACCTTGCGAAATTGATTTAAATTATTATAATCTAATTTAAATAAATCATATTAAAATTTTGTTTAAAAAATAATTAGTTTGTAACTTTTAGTAACAATTTGCTAATTCCTATTTCAAATTCTTTTAAAATTTGCAAGGAATTTAAAATCGGAATTAGACTTTTATATCAAGCAATTTTGTTTCGCTAAGTTCATTTATAAAGTCTTTTGTATAAGATATAAAATCTTTTAATTTATCGCTACTTATTAAATCTTTTAATTTATCTTCGCTTATATTAAGATTTATAGCAAAATCTTTTAAGAGTTTCTTTTCATCATTTGTAAGACTTTCTAAGCCTTGATTTTTTAGCTTTGCTAAGGTTGCTAACTTTTTTAATTCTTCTAATTCTTTTTCTTTTAATTTATCTGTATTTGTAAGCTTATATGTATTAATCAAATCTTCATTGTTTTTATTATTAGTTGCTTCTAAATTATCTTCAAAATATCCCTTTTCACCTACATCTAAAAATTCGCCAAATGTTATCGCTCCATCAAGGTTTTTATCATATTTTAAAGTAAGATTTAAAGAATTACTAATGTCGGTATAATACTCATTATTATCTGCTAAAAATTTACTCTCTTCATAGCCTTTTACATAACTAGTGATTATATATGCACCTTTAATATCTTCTCTAATCTCAGCTCTTTCATACACATAGCTTAATGTCTTTTTTCCTTCTTTATTGCTTAGCTCTCCGTTATTATTACTATCAGCTTCTAAGAATTTTTGTTTATACGCAATATCACTAAACCAGCCAGCCACATAACTTGCTGCGTCTTTATCTAAGATAATGCCTTTGCTAGTTTCAATGAAATTATCACTATCAAAAAAATCTTTTAATTTTTCAATATTATTTTCATTTAGCTTTACGCCGATATTGTTCTCATTGAATCTAAAAAATACATTATAATCTTGCGCTTTATTTGTTTTAATACTAAAAGAATTGTTTTCTATACTAGCATTTATACTTGTTATATCGTGTGTGCTTAAATCTTTTTTAGCTACAAAGTCTTGCCAAACTACTGGTGTATTTAAAGAGTTTCCTAGATAATGTCTCATAAATAATCCTTTAAAATTATTAGCAAATTAAATGCTAGGATAACCTAGCATTTAATTAATCGTTAAAACATACTCTTCTGTGTTGATTAAAATCGTAATAACAATTTATTGGCTGTCTTTTTAAGCTATCCCTTTCAGCACTTATAAAAGGCCATCTCCAAGCACCACTGCCTGTATAGTAGTAATTCCAAGAATACGCACTTGCGCTCGTAATAAAACCTAAAGCTAAAATAGCTAAAACTGCTTTTTTCATAAAATCTTCTTTCAAAATTGATTTAAATTATTATAATCTAATTTAAATAAATAGTATTATGATTTTATTTAAAAAATAATTAGTTTGTAACAATAAGTAACAATTAGCTAATTCCTATTTTAAATTCTTTTAAAATTGTAAGGAATTTAAAATCGGAATTAGGCTTTTATATCAAGTAGCTTTGTTTCGCTTAGAGTTTTTATAAAATCTTGACTAAATTTTACAAACTCATCTAATTTATTTTCACTTGCTAGATTTTCAACCTTGCTAGGGCTTATCTTTAGCTTATCGCTTATACTTTGTTTTAGTCTAAACTCGTTCTCATAAGGTGCAGGGTCAATTCCTAGATGAATTAATACATCTTTATCGCTTTGATCAAGCTTGCTAACTCCAAGCTTTTTAATCTTTGCAATTACTTCGGCAAGTTTTTCTTCAGCTTTTTCGGCAAGCTGCTTAGAGTGCTTAGTAAGTCCATTTATCAAATCATCAAGGCTAATTGCAGGAGCATTAGAGCTACTATCATTCATAAAATCTTCAAAATATCCCTTCTCGCCAACATCCATAAACTCAGCAAATGTAATAATACCATCAAGGTTTTTATCATCTTTTATAGCATCATTTATAGAACTTGAAATATCTGAATAATAAGCATCATTTTTTGGTAAAAAACTACTTTCTTCATAAGTTTTAGTAATAGCATTTGAGATTATATATTTTTCTTTGGTTTTTTCATCGGTTATAAGAACTGCATCTTCACGAAATCCACCTAATGTAATTCTTGCTTCTTTATGAGTTAATTCTCCATTATTATTACTATCGGCTTCTAAGAATTTTTGTTTATACGCAATATCACTAAACCAGCCAGCCACATAACTTGCTGCGTCTTTATCTAAGATAATGCCTTTGCTAGTTTCAATGAAATTATCACTATCAAAAAATTCTTTTAATTTTTCAATGCTAGCTTCATTTAATTTCACTCCTATGTTTTCATTATTAAATTTAAAATAAGTGTTGTAATCTTGCGCTCTGTTTGTTTTAATACTAAAAGAATTGTTTTCTATACTAGCATTTATACTTGCTAAATCTTGTGTGCTTAATTCTTTTTTAGCAACTTGACTTTGCCACATAACAGCAGTGTTAGCAGTATTGTTGATATAGTGTTTCATAAGTAATCCTTAATGTTTATTTCTTTAAATCGGCTAGATTGCAAAAATCTTAATTCCTATTTCAAATTCCTTTAAAATTTGTAAAGAATTTGAAATAGGAATTAAGCTTTAATATCAAGCAATTTTGTTTCGCTAAGTTCATTTATAAAGTCTTTTGTATAAGATATAAAATCTTTTAATTTATCGCTATTAATTAAATCTTTTAATTTATCTTCGCTTATTTTTAAAGTTTTTGCAATATTTTCTTTAATTTCAATTTGCAATGATTTTAAAAGTTCTTTTTCATCATCACTTAATTTGTCATAATCATTATTATTTATTTTATTGAAAGCATTTGACAAATCGCTTTGTCTTTTGATGTCTTCTTCAGCAGCTTTTTTAATGCTTTGCTCTAATTTACTCTTATCAATATTATTCATAGTAATTTCTACTGCATAATTAATTCCAGCTACTCCATTTTTTTCTAAACCTGTAATTTTTAAATCATAATTTTTATCATTTTGAATATAATAATTCATCAAATTGCTAATACTTGTATAGTTATCAATATCCCCTAAAAGTTCTAGGCAATCTATATCTACTTTACCAATATTAGTAAAAACATCACTATTTGGCAATTGTAATTTTATGTCAAGCATTTCGTTTTTACTCAAAATTCCATTTTTATTAATATCTGCATTTATATAATTTTGTTTAAAAGCTACATGATTAAACCAAGAACCAACATACGAAGCAACATCTTTTTCTAAAATCAATTTATCATCTATACATTTAAAATTGTCTTCATTAAAAAATTCGTGCAATTTTTCATAATTTTTATTACTCAATTTAATGCCAATTGTTTTGTTTTCAATAGAAAAATAAGTATTATATTCTTCATTTTTATTAGTTTTATATTCTAAATTATTTATATTTTTAATATCACTTGAGTTAATTTGCTCAGCTTTATGAAATACTATATTATTAAAAGCTTTAGTATTTATAGGAATAACATTTAAAATTGGCTTAGTTATATTTGTGTTTGACAATCTCATATTTATCCTTTTAGGTAAGCTTTTTGCTTACCTAAATATTTATATTCCATTCCAATTATCTCTAGGACTCATACCTTGCAAAATTGATTTGAATTATTGTAATCTAATTTATATAAAACATATTGTAATTATATTTAAAAAATAGTTAGTTCGTAACGATAAGTAACAATTAGCTAATTCCGATTTTAAATTCTTAAAGAATTTGAAATAGGAATTAAGATTTTTGTAATCTAACCGATTTAAAGCAATAAAGGAGTTTTATGAAAATAGACATATCGCAAGTAAAAAATATAGCAATTTCTT
>NZ_JACGBH010000029.1:0-3656 GCF_020138295.1 Campylobacter sp. Cr9
AAAACTTAAACAGAGCATTTAAGCAAATGTTCTTTCTAGGTTTTTTTAATTTAATTCTATGTTTATATATAGTTTTAACCTAGTGTTATTTTATTTATCAATGTTAAGAGTCACAAGCAAGTAATATAAAACAATTTCATAAGCTTGTTAAAGGTAATTAAGTCTTAATCTCTTTCTTAAATATTAAGAAAAAGTTTTTAAGCATCACAGCTTAGACGCTTTCCGTCTTGAAGGTTAAGAATAATTACATAAAAACTTTAGCAAGGAAGTAATGCGTTTTAGTAATACTAAAAACAATAACAATAATGCATGCAAATATATTTCAATTTTAATTGTAATAATATTTAACATTATTAATAAAGGTAAGCTAATAAGAGCGAATGGCGGATGCCTTGGCAGACAGAGGCGATGAAGGACGTACTAGACTGCGATAAGCTACGAGGAGCCGTCAAGGGGCATTAATTCGTAGATTTCCGAATGGGGCAACCCAATACATAGAGATATGTATTACCATATATGGAGCGAACGTTGGGAATTGAAACATCTTAGTACCAACAGGAAAAGAAATCAATAGAGATTACGCTAGTAGCGGCGAGCGAAAGCGTAAGAGGGCAAACCACTAGTTTACTAGTGGGGTTGTAGGACTGCAACAAAGACTAAGCAAAGATAGTAGAACAAGTTGGAAAGCTTGAGCGTAGAGGGTGATACTCCCGTACATAAAATCTTTACTTTACTTAGCAGTATCCTGAGTAGGGCGAGACACGTGAAATCTTGTCTGAAGCTGGGTCGACCACGATCCAACCCTAAATACTAATGTCTGACCGATAGTGTACAAGTACCGTGAGGGAAAGGTGAAAAGAACTGAGGTGATCAGAGTGAAATAGAACCTGAAACCATTTGCTTACAATCATTCAGAGCACTATGTAGCAATACAGTGTGATGGACTGCCTTTTGCATAATGAGCCTGCGAGTTGTGGTGTCTGGCAAGGTTAAGCTAACGTGAAGCCGTAGCGAAAGCGAGTCTTAATAGGGCGATAAGTCAGATGCTGCAGACCCGAAACGAAGTGATCTATCCATGAGCAGGTTGAAGCTAGTGTAAGAACTAGTGGAGGACCCAACCGACGGCCATTGAAACGGCTCCGGATGACTTGTGGATAGGGGTGAAAGGCCAATCAAACTTCGTGATAGCTGGTTCTCTCCGAAATATATTTAGGTATAGCGTTGTGTAGTAGCTATAAGGGGTAGAGCACTGAATGGGCTAGGGCATACACCAATGTACCAAACCCTATCAAACTCCGAATACTTATAGTGTAATCACAGCAGTCAGGCGGCGAGTGATAAAATCCGTCGTCGAGAGGGGAACAACCCAGACTACCAGCTAAGGTCCCTAAATCTTATTTGAGTGGAAAACGATGTGAAGTTACTTTAACAACCAGGAGGTTGGCTTAGAAGCAGCCATCCTTTAAAGAAAGCGTAATAGCTCACTGGTCTAGTGATTTTGCGCGGAAAATATAACGGGGCTAAAATAAGTACCGAAGCTGTAGACTTAGTTTTTACTAAGTGGTAGGAGAGCGTTCTATAGGCGTTGAAGATGTACCGGTAAGGAGCGTTGGAGCGTATAGAAGTGAGCATGCAGGCATGAGTAGCGATAATTAATGTGAGAATCATTAACGCCGTAAACCCAAGGTTTCCTACGCGATGCTCGTCATCGTAGGGTTAGTCGGGTCCTAAGCAAAGTCCGAAAGGGGTATGCGATGGAAAATTGGTTAATATTCCAATACCAACATTATTGTGCGATGGAAGGACGCTTAGGGCTAAGCAAGCTAGCTGATGGAAGTGCTAGTCTAAGGTCGTAGGTTGTTATACAGGCAAATCCGTGTAACGTTAGACCGAGAACTGAAAGGCTTTCTGAAGTCTTCGGATGGAAGGAAGAATTGCTGATGCCGTCGAGCCAAGAAAAGTTTCTAAGTTTAGATAATGTTGCCCGTACCGTAAACCGACACAGGTGGGTGGGATGAGTATTCTAAGGCGCGTGGAAGAACTCTCTTTAAGGAACTCTGCAAAATAGCACCGTATCTTCGGTATAAGGTGTGGTTAGCCTTGTATTAGGATTTACTCCGAAAGCAAGGAAACTTACAACAAAGAGTCCCTCCCGACTGTTTACCAAAAACACAGCACTCTGCTAACACGTAAGTGGATGTATAGGGTGTGACGCCTGCCCGGTGCTCGAAGGTTAATTGATGGGGTCAGCAGCAATGCGAAGCTCTTGATCGAAGCCCGAGTAAACGGCGGCCGTAACTATAACGGTCCTAAGGTAGCGAAATTCCTTGTCGATTAAATATCGACCTGCATGAATGGCGTAACGAGATGGGAGCTGTCTCAAAGAGGGATCCAGTGAAATTGTAGTGGAGGTGAAAATTCCTCCTACCCGCGGCAAGACGGAAAGACCCCGTGGACCTTTACTACAGCTTGACACTGCTACTTGGATAAGAATGTGCAGGATAGGTGGGAGGCTTTGAGTTATAGACGCCAGTTTATAATGAGCCATCGTTGAGATACCACTCTTTCTTATTCGGGTAGCTAACTAGCGTGAGTTATCCTCACGTAGGACAATGTCTGGTGGGTAGTTTGACTGGGGCGGTCGCCTCCCAAAAAATAACGGAGGCTTACAAAGGTTGGTTCAAAACGGTTGGAAATCGTTTGTAGAGTATAAAGGCATAAACCAGCTTAACTGCAAGACAAACACGTCAAGCAGAGACGAAAGTCGGTCTTAGTGATCCGGTGGTTCTGTGTGGAAGGGCCATCGCTCAAAGGATAAAAGGTACCCCGGGGATAACAGGCTGATCTCCCCCAAGAGCTCACATCGACGGGGAGGTTTGGCACCTCGATGTCGGCTCATCGCATCCTGGGGCTGGAGCAGGTCCCAAGGGTATGGCTGTTCGCCATTTAAAGCGGTACGCGAGCTGGGTTCAGAACGTCGTGAGACAGTTCGGTCCCTATCTGCCGTGGGCGTAAGAAGATTGAAGAGATTTGACCCTAGTACGAGAGGACCGGGTTGAACGAACCACTGGTGTAGCTGTTGTTCTGCCAAGAGCATCGCAGCGTAGCTAAGTTCGGATGTGATAAGAGCTGAAAGCATCTAAGCTCGAAGCCAACTCTAAGATGAATCTTCTCTTAAGGTCGCAGCAAGACTAGCTGCTTGATAGGTTGGGTGTGTAAGTGGTGAAAGCCATTTAGCTGACCAATACTAATAGACCGTCCGCTTACTTTAAATAAGCATTACTTCCTTGCTAAGGTTTATTACTTTAGTGAGTTTAAGAGTTTAAATTACTTGCTTTTAACATTGTTATTTAAGTTTATTAAAAACTAATAGATTTAAATAACAATGTCCGTGATTATACAAATGTGGTAACGCCTTGTCCCATCCCGAACCAAGAAGCTAAGCACATTGTGGGCGATGATACTGTACCTTACTGGTATGGGGAAAGTAGCTCGTTGCGGACTTGTTAAAATCTTTTTTAACTCCTTTCTTTTTAATAATAATTAATTTTTACATATTTATTTTTTTAAATCAATTTTTATATTTATTTATTTTTTAAAAACGGGATAGGGCTAGAAGGTGTTTTTATTGCATTTGCTCTGGTTTTTTTATGGTT
>NZ_JACGBH010000030.1:0-3122 GCF_020138295.1 Campylobacter sp. Cr9
GTTGTAGGTGCAAAACACAAGTTTTAAGCATTGAAGAAACAAAAGATTTAGGCTACATTAAAAACATTCAAGACTCTAGAAGTTTGTTAAGCCCTGCAACACATGGATTTGATAATAATCCAATTGAGCCTAATAATGCTTTATTTAAGGTATTAGAAGAAAAGGTCAAAACCGCTCCTGAAGGGCTAAGAAAACAAGCAGAAAAGATAATGAATGAAGCTTATAAGAGCACACAAGAACACAAAAAAAGCTTTGAGCTTTTAAAAAAGGCTTTTAATAACGAACAAAACCTATTTAAAAAAAGCGGCTTAAGTCTTAAAGAATATAAAGAGCAAGCTATAAAAAGGTCAAAACTAAATAAAAAGGCAAGAGATACTTTAAGAATATGTATTACTAAATTTAACAATAGACCTGTATATATTGATAAATTCCAAATAGCAACTCATCTACACCATAAAGAAATTAGTGCTTATGACTATTCTTTAATAGGGCAAATATTGAAAAAAGGTAAGCAAATAGAAGTTGATGAAAACAACAAAGATAACAAAATATGTAATCAAAGCATTTTAGGTAGGAAGTATATTTTAGTATTTAAAGATTTAGAAGATGGATATTATGTGTCATCACTTAGATTTGAAACTAAGAAATAAAATTGTCAGGGTAGGTAAGGCAGAGCCTAACGAAAACCCCCTTCGTAATCGTTCAAGACCTTTGTGATGATTATATGTATTTAAGATTAAGGAGAACTTAATGGATATGCAGTTTGGCTTAGGGCTAAAGTTAGCCTTAGGTGGATTTGATAAACTAAAAACACAGCATGCAACGAGCCGATGCAAAAATATATTTTTGTGGCGAGTTGCGAAAAATAAAAAGCTAGGCAAAATAGCAAAGCTTAGCACAGATAAAATGGATAAGCTAACAACAAGCATAAATAGCTTAACCGCCTTGATATAAAAGCAGGTCTTGCAGGCGAAAAGCTAAAAGCATTTAGGGATGATTTAAGTAAAAATATCGCTAAAGTTGGTGCTTTAGCTGATTTTAATAATGCAGGGCTTAACGAAGCGAATGAATATTTTTAAGCTTAGTAATCAAGTAAATATTAGCAGTAAAGAAATAGCAATTTTAGGGCAAAATATAGTATTATTTTAGAATTAAATTATTTTTTAATGGAATATATATGAAAATTATTGATTATATAAATACTAATTTTTCAATTGGTAAAAAATTATTTTATAATAAATGGGAAATTGATTATAACGATTGTAAAAATAGAGTTGATTTGGATATGGTTAAGATTTATTATTTACCACTCAGTATAAAATTAAAACATGATTTTGACCTTGATGAGTTTGAAAAAGCTTTAAACTCAAGCCTTGAAAGTCTTCCTAAATGGTTTAAAGATAAAATAAAATGTGAAAAAGATGACTGCATTCCTTATGTAGAGTATTTTGATGAGTTTAAAAAATCTTTTGAAACTTTTGAATTTAATCTTGCTTATGCTAAAGGAATGAGAGACTGTCTTGATGGATATTTTAAAATTGATAAAGATGTAAAATTTAGTGATTTTGCAGATTTTTTACATAATTTTAGTCTTCATTATGAAAAAGTCTTACCAAAGGATGAAAAGCAACTCATTGCTTATTATAAAAACTCAAATCAAATAAGAGCTGTAATAGAAGAAAGATTTAACGATGATTGCGTGAGTTTTCTTGACTATGAAGAATCACCTTGTGCTTTATTGGCTGCTAGTTATTCAAGTTTTATTGATCTTCAATGTGGATTTGATTTAGATAATCTTTTTAATATTATGGAGACAGAATATGAAGGGGTAGAATGTTATGCTTTTGAAAATTACTATGTAGAAAAAGACAATGATGAATATTATTTGGTTAATGATGATGAGAAAATAAAGCTTAATAATGAACTTAGGTGGTGTGATATAAAAGGTTTAAAAGTTTTAAATCATGATAATAGTAAATGGCAAGAAAGAATGCAAAACTATAAAATTGCTTATAAAAATAGACTCAATAGAACATAAAATGGTTAGAAGATAATATTAAAGAATGTAGTGGTAAGGATAAAATAAATTTAAAAGAGCAGATAATAAATACTAAAAACAAACTAAAAGAACTTGAAAATCTAATTGGTTTTTAAATGGATTTATGTCATAAAATATATTATTAAAGTTTGAATATGGATGTTTATAATTCCTAATTCAAATTCCACAAAATTTTCAAAGAATTTGAATTAGGAAATTGATATTATTTAAACCATGATTTTATAGTATCAAATATGCCGTGTTGTTGTTCTTTCGCATCGTTTTTGATACCAAAACTCTCATTTAATTTTTCTAATAATTCTTTTTGTTCTGCGTTTATATGTTTTGGATACATAATACTAAGTTGAACGAATTGATCGCCTGTTCTTCTTGTGTGATGATTTCTTACACCTTCGCCACTAATTTTTACAAGTTGTTTATCGCTTAAGCCAAATGGTATTTGAATGGTTGCTTCGCCTCTAATGGTAGGCACAATTATGCTAGAGCCTAGCGCTGCTTGAGTAAATAATATCGGCACATCAATATAAATATCATCGCCTTTTCTAATAAATCTATCATCTCTTGCAACTCTTAATTTTATATATAAATCAGAGCGTTCGTTTTTGCCAATTTCATTACCTTTATTAGCACACTTTAGAGTAACTCCGTTATCTACTCCTTCAGGAATTGTTACTTCTAATTCTTCTTTTTTGCTCTCTTGCCCGCTTCCTTGACAGCTTGAGCATTTATCTTTTATAACTCTACCTTTGCCCCCACAAGCATCGCAAGTGCTAACCATTTGGAAAAATCCTTGTCTAATAGCAACTTTGCCTTTACCATTACATCTTGAGCAAGTATGAGTTGTTTTACTTGCAGAACCTGTGCCATCGCATTTTACGCAACTTGTTTTGTATGAATAATTGATTTTCTTTTTGCATCCAAATATTGCTTCTTTAAAGCTTAATTCAAGAGTTATAAATAAATCTTCATCAATTTCATCATCGCTATCACCAAAACCACCAAAAATATCGCCAAAAATATCACTAAAATTTGAAAATCCACCGAAATCAAATCCACCAGCACC
>NZ_JACGBH010000031.1:0-2071 GCF_020138295.1 Campylobacter sp. Cr9
GGCAATCTAACGCTAGAAACAGATAAAAACGTAGCGATAATAGAAGGTGGTTCGCAAATCACAGGAGATATTGAAAACCACGGCGAAATCTATGTAAATAATGGAACAATCTCATCAGTTATTACAGGTACAGGGGATTTATTCACTAATCAAGTAACCTATGAAAAAGATGTAAGCCTAAGCGATATAAGAAATAGTAGCAATGCTACTTATAAAGGCGATACAAAAGTAAGCAATAATGCAGAAGTAGATAATAGCACATTTAATGGAATGCTTAATGTTGATAATAAGCTTACTGCATATCAAGGAAACAAGTTTAATATAGTTAATGCAAATAGTGCTGATTTCTTATACAATGCAAATAAAGGTGCTAGTAAAGATATAACAGCAAATGATATTAATGTAACTACCGGATTAGTAATTGATAATATCAATGTAACTTCTAATAAAATTAGTGCAAACACAGCAACTATTAAAAATAGTGCTAATGTAAGTTCTTTATTAACAGGTGCTAGTGATGCGGCTGCTAAAGTTTATGATGCAAACATTACTAAAGGAAATACTTATAATGTAGATAATTCAACCATTAAAGGCGGTATAAGAGCTGATAAACTAAATACAAGCAAGTCAAGCATTCATGGTCAAGTTGCAACTAATACTTTAAATGCTACAAATACGACATTTTACATCTACGGAAATGGATTTGGAGAAGATGATTCTTTATATAAAGGATATAGTGGAGCTATAATTGCTAGAGAAGGTGCAATTGGCGGTGGAAATAGAATTCAATTAGCTAATACAAATTTAAGTAATTTAACACAAGGTTTCGTTCCTGTTGCCATCATTAAACAAAGCACACCTACCGGAGGCGTAGTAACAGCAGCTGCAACTTCAAGCATAGGAGAAGACTTCTTTAAAGTTACTTATAAATCAAAGTTAGCAATGTATGAATTAGTAGATAAATACAAGCACTTTAGTGATATTAATGGTAGTTATGTTTGGAGTGTTGGAGTTAGTGGAGAAGACTTAGTAAATAATACAAACATAGACAATGTAATAAGCGGAACAGATAGCACTAACATAGCAAATGGTGCAAACAATAATTATAATCTAACAAGCCTTGAAGTAGAAGTTGGCGATATGTTTAAACCTACTGAGTTTGATAAAGAAGCAATAGATACAGCTAAGTTCATTCTAACAAGCCCTGATTATATAATTAGAACTAAAAACAATACTTTAAGTAAAAGATTTAGAGCTTTAAAAGATTATAAATTAGGCAATGGTTTTTGGCTTGATAATCAAATGGGCTATGCAAAGTATGAATACAACGCAATTCGCTATAAAAATATGAGCGTTGGAATTGATAAGACTCATGAGTTTAATAATTCAGATTTAACTCTAGGTTTAGCTGCTAGTGTTGGTAGAGCTGAGACTAAAGGTAATTTAAGCTCAGATGCTGATTCTAAAGGGTTTGGAATTTATGCACTAAATAAGTTTAATAATAATGTTTTTATAGGTGCTAATGCTTTCTATCACAATATCGCAAGCTCTTATGAAGCAAAAATGCTAGATGTAAAAGCTAATAAAAGCCACAATGTATATGAAGCAAGTATTGAGAGTGGTGTTAGATTTGGAGATAAGGTATATTTCGAACCTAGCTTAAAATATCATCTAACTTCATATAAACCAACTGCAATTAATCAAGAAGGTTTAGTATTAAAAGGAGATAGTCAGTTAAAGCATGAATTAGGAGTTGCTTTAGAAGGTGGATTTAAAGTGCCTAATGTATTTGATGCGTATTTAGCAGTAGGACTTAGCAAAGAATTAAACCACAAGCCTGATTTAATCTTCATTGATGAACTTAAAATACAAAACAAAGTAGATGGAAGTAAAGGCGATACTAGTGTAGGAATTAATTTCGGGGTTGATTATAAACTAAGCCCTAATGCTTCATTTAATATAGACCTAGGAAGCAATCTATACACTAACTCAGATAAAGAACTAAAAGGAAACATTGGTTTTTCATATAAGTTTTAATTCTTAATTCCTAATCCAAATTCTTTTAGAGTTT
>NZ_JACGBH010000032.1:0-2032 GCF_020138295.1 Campylobacter sp. Cr9
AAGGCTTATTTAAGTTCTAAAATCCCTATAAATAGACATTTTAAACCTTAGCAAAAGCTTAAAATTCGAAAATGCAAAGCTAAATTCATAAAATCAAGCAAATTTTCTAACTATTAAGCTAATTTTAAGCCAAAAATAGGGTAAATGCTAAACAAAGGAGCAAAAATGAGCAAATCATCAAAATACCAAATAAAAAACCAAGTCCTACATATAAGCAAAGCAGGGCTAAGTCTTATAAAAGATGGCGAGTTTATAAGCGTAAAAGATAGCAAAAGCACCATAAGCAAAATCCACCCAAACAAGCTAAAAGCCATCATCATAAACACCACGATAAGTCTAAAATCCGATGTAATATTCTTAGCAAATGATTATAAAATCCCCGTAACTTTTATAAACCAAAAGCAAGAGAGCATAAGTCTTTATAAAAGCGAGAGTTCAAGCAAAACTTTAATCTCTCAAGCAAAATTAAGCGATGAAACAAGGCTAAATCTAGCAAAGCAAATAATTCTTACAAAGTGTAAAAATCAGCGTAATTATATAAAAAGAATAAACAAATATCACAAAACTTATAAAACAAACATAGCAAATATTTCAGCAAACCTAAACAAAATAAAATCAGCAAAAAGCATTCAAGAGCTATTAGCCTATGAAGGTGGGGTGGCGTTGTGGTATTTTGATGTGATGGTGGATAGATTTAGCAAATACAATTTCACTAAACGGCATAAAAAAAGTGCTAAAGATGTGATAAATATGAGCCTAAACTACCTTTATAGCATACTTTATAGCAAAATCCAAAAGCTTATGATAGACAATGCTCTAAGCCCTTATGTTGGGATATTTCATACTAATAATGACAAAAACCATAGCTTAGTTTATGATTTCATAGAAGAATTTCGTGTGTGGGTGGTGGATATGGTGGTATTTGGATGGTTTTCGCACAATCCAAGCGTAAAAGATAGTGACAAATTAAGCGATAAGCCAAAAGCAAAGCTTAGCAAGATGTTTAGCGAAAGATTGCAAGATAAATTTATCTATGAAGATAAAAAGCTAAGTATAGATGAGATAATGCAAAAGCAAATAAAAAGGCTAAAACTAGCAATCACTAAAAACACTGATTATAAGGGATTTTACCCTAAGATTTGCTAGATATAATACTCGCTTGATAGTTCTTTGCCAAGGGTTTTTGCAAGGTGCAAGGATTTTAGGGGATAGATTTTTATGGTGTCGGTTTTAGGATTTATTAGGGCGCTAAAGTCTTTTATGAGTTTTTGCATTTTGTTTTCTTTTATACTTAGCTCAAATACACTTAGATTTATCTTCTCGCCGTAGCAAAGCAAGGTATCATGAATGATTTTGCGAGTTTTATTAGCTGTGATGTCGTAGCAGATTAGATATAGCATTTCACTCCTTTTTGGGGTGATTTTAATAATATTTGGTCGCTTTATTTATGACTACGAAAGATTTAAAATACATATTTAAATTCTTTTAATCATATATTTTTTAAAGTCGTTAGCTACTTGGTTTAATGACTATATTTCATATTAAATACTAGGATATAGACATTTTAGTTCTAAATACAATTAAAAAATTTTAAAATCCTAAAAGGAAATAAAATAGGAATTTAATTTTTTTATTTATATTAAATTGATAAAAACTCGTTATTTAGGACATTTAAGAAAAATAATAACTTTTATCATTTTATTTTGTCCGTATTTTTGTCCGTTTTTGATTTTAAATTAGTAGCTTAGTGTTTTAGCTAGGTTGATTAAAATATTTAAAAATTAAATAAATAGAGATTGCATTTATTTCAATAAATTTAAACATCAAAATCAAAGGAATTTAAAATAGGAAATTGAATGCTGTAAGGCTTATTTTTAGGCTTAGCATTTACCCCATTTTTGGCTTAAAATTAGCTTAAGAGTTATAAAATTTGCTTGATTTTATGAATTTAGCTTTGAATTTTCGAATTTTAAGCTTTAGATAAGGTTTAAAATGCCTATTTTATAGGGATTTTAGAACTTAAAAAATACTT
>NZ_JACGBH010000033.1:0-1784 GCF_020138295.1 Campylobacter sp. Cr9
TCATTTCAACCTTTGATATCCAAACAAGCTCTCAAGAGCTAGTTAATTATTATCTACTCTTTAGTGTGAGTTAAAGAGTGTGTACTCTAGAAAGGAGGTGATCCAACCGCAGGTTCTCCTACGGTTACCTTGTTACGACTTCACCCCAGTCGCTGATTTTGCTGTGGGCGGTAACTAGTTTAGTATTCCGACTTAAAGCACAATCAACTCCCATGGTGTGACGGGCGGTGAGTACAAGACCCGGGAACGTATTCACCGTAACATAGCTGATTTACGATTACTAGCGATTCCGGCTTCATGCTCTCGAGTTGCAGAGAACAATCCGAACTAAGACATATTTTATAGATTTGCTCCACCTCGCGGTATTGCTTCTCATTGTATATGCCATTGTAGCACGTGTGTAGCCCTGGGCATAAGGGCCATGATGACTTGACGTCGTCCACACCTTCCTCCTCCTTGCGAAGGCAGTCTATTTAGAGTGCTCAGCCGAACTGTTAGCAACTAAATACGTGGGTTGCGCTCGTTGCGGGACTTAACCCAACATCTCACGACACGAGCTGACGACAGCCGTGCAGCACCTGTCTCTAAGTTCTAGCAAGCTAGCACCCTCTTATCTCTAAAAGGTTCTTAGGATATCAAGCCCAGGTAAGGTTCTTCGCGTATCTTCGAATTAAACCACATGCTCCACCGCTTGTGCGGGTCCCCGTCTATTCCTTTGAGTTTTAATCTTGCGACCGTACTCCCCAGGCGGTATGCTTAATCCGTTAGGTGCATTACTAAAATGACTAGCATTCTAATAACTAGCATACATCGTTTAGGGCGTGGACTACCAGGGTATCTAATCCTGTTTGCTCCCCACGCTTTCGCGCCTTAGCGTCAGTTAAGTTCTAGCAGATCGCTTTCGCAATTGGCATTCTTAGTAATATCTACGGATTTTACCCCTACACTACTAATTCCATCTGCCTCTCCCTTACTCTAGAATAGCAGTTTTGAATGCAGTTTAATGGTTAAGCCATTAGATTTCACATCCAACTTACTACTCCGCCTACGCGCCCTTTACGCCCAGTGATTCCGAGTAACGCTTGCACCCTCCGTATTACCGCGGCTGCTGGCACGGAGTTAGCCGGTGCTTATTCTTACAATACAGTCAGTATTCTTCTTGTAAAAAAGGAGTTTACGCTCCGAAAAGTGTCATCCTCCACGCGGCGTTGCTGCTTCAGGGTTTCCCCCATTGAGCAATATTCCCCACTGCTGCCTCCCGTAGGAGTCTGGACCGTGTCTCAGTTCCAGTGTGTCTGATCATCCTCTAAGACCAGATATGCGTCATAGCCTTGGTAAGCCATTACCTTACCAACTAGCTGATACAATATAGCCCTATCCCTTACCGAAAAACTTTCCCACCCTAACTTATGTTAGAGCGGAGTATAGAGTATTAGCAGTCGTTTCCAACTGTTGTCCTCTTGTAAGGGGCAAGTTAGCTATACATTACTCACCCGTGCGCCACTAATCCGTCTAGCAAGCTAGACTTCATCGTTCGACTTGCATGTGTTAGGCACGCCGCCAGCGTTCACTCTGAGCCAGGATCAAACTCTCCATAATTTAAATGATTACTTTTTAATTTTAAAAAATTAAAAAATAAATAAAATAATGAAGTGAATGATTTAAAACTTAATATAAATATTTAAAAGTTTTAAATGGCTCTTGATCACTTGTTTAGATATCAAAGATTGACGTTGAAATAATTGATATATTTAAAATTAACAATAAAACTATTTAAAAATAAC
>NZ_JACGBH010000034.1:0-1537 GCF_020138295.1 Campylobacter sp. Cr9
AAAAACACTTTAAAAACAGAAGAGCAAATAAATATCGCAAATGAAGTTAATCAAGAAGTAAAAGACTTAATAGTTCAACAAAATAGTAAGCCATGGGTAGAGCTAACTCCGGCAAATCCTATTAAACCAACTGAGCCAGAAGCTAAACCAGATGAGCCTGTTAAAAAAGATGAAATTCCTTGGGTAGAATTAACTCCGGCAAATCCTACTAATAAAAATGAAGTTCCATGGACAGAATTAAAACCAGCAGTTAGCAAGTATTTTGATAATAGTGATAAAGGCACTTATTATTATGGTAATAATCAAGCTGATACAAAAACATCAGCAGAACTTAATTTAAACAATGTAAGCCTAAGCCTTTATAATAGAGAATTAAATGCTGATAAATCAGTTAAAGCATTTGATGCTTATTATTTGGATGGAACAGCTAATACAATAAATGCTCAAAGATATAATAACAATAGCATTAAACCTGCAAGTATTGATGAAGAAACTCATAATTTAAGTAATTCATCAATAACTAATCCAGAAGGTAAAAATAATCTAGCTTATAATTCTAATTATGCTAGTTTTGAAGCAAATAAAAACGAATTAAAGGCACAATTATTAGGATTAAATTATGATTTAGCAAAATCAGATTTAGAACATTTTACAACTTTAAGAGATGATTGGAATAGTTTTAAAGATAGTGTAAATCAAAACAATCAAGATTATTCAAATTATTATGTAGGAAATAATTCTTTAGCTAAGTTAGATTTTAAAAATAATACTTTAACCTATTATTCAAAGAAAAGTAATTTAAAAGACGGAAGAGATGAATATGGCTTAAAGCAAGTTGTTATTCATAAAGATTTTTTACAAAGAAAAGAATTTGATGCAAAAGATTTAGAATACGAATCGTTTAAAATGTTATATGTAGGACCTGCATATATTCAAGATTCTAAAGATACATATAAATTAGATGCGATTATTAACAAAGAACACATAAGTTATTCAGCAGATAGAAATAATTTAATTATGAGTATTTCTGATATTCAAGATAGTTTAAATGTTTCAAACATAAATGATTTTAATGCAAAATTATCAAGCTGGGAAAATGATAGAAATATGTTTTTTGAAAAATTTTATGTAAATCCTACAAAAGAATTTTATTATGCAAAAGGTGAAAATTATGTAAAATTAAAGCCTAGTGATTCTTATTTTGCGTCTTATAACAAATTAGATAATGTAAGAAGCATATTATTTGAATTAGATAAGAATAACTTGTTAGGAATTTATAATAAAAATAATAATATAATTAAGATTAATCCTAATGTTACCCCATATTTAAAGGTTGAAGATAGCGAGTATAAAGTAAATATCACTAGCCAAGATGCAGATAAAACTTCAATAGTTTTAAAAGCAACTCCAAATGATGCAACTTTAAAAATTAATAGCAATATTAATGGGGATTTAATCAATGTAAAAGTTGATGATTTACAAAAAACATTAGAGAAAGATAAAATTAATAATTTAATAAAAGACTTAAAAACTAAAT
>NZ_JACGBH010000035.1:0-1398 GCF_020138295.1 Campylobacter sp. Cr9
CTCTTTACTAATTGTTGCGTTTGTTTCTCTTAGTGAAACTGTAGCTTCACTAACGTTTTTATCAAATCCTAAAGCAGAGTTAGCTGTAAAGCCATTAGCATCTTTAACTTCTACTTGAATATCTCTACCATTGTTTGCTACTAGGCTAAGTCTTCCCATATTAGTTGAGTTAGTTGTATCTAAACCAACGATACTTGACATACCAGCTTTATCTGGCTCATTCATACCAGCTTTAACCCCAGTAAAGAATTGCTTAAATGAGTGAGCTATCATACCTTGTTGTGCTTCTTTAGTATCCATAGTCTTACCATCAGCATTAGCAATGATTTTATCTAATTTTTTATTTATTTCATCAATCGCAGAATTAGCACCATCTACTGTTGTTTGAGCTCTTAGTTTTTTAAAGCTATCTAAGATATCTTTAGCCACTGGGTCATCTTTACCTGCTGTTCCATTGATTGCTAAATTTAAAGCACCTATTTTATCAGCTGCAATAGTTGAAAAATCTACTTCTTTACCATTTAATGCAGCCAACGCACCATTTGCTGCTGTAGCAGTTTTGAAAGCTTCATCTACAGTGGCAAATTTTGCAATAGCAGCAAATCTATTTGCTTGTGCTGTATGATTAAACTCAGTACCTGCTGCTAACAATGCTGTAGAACCATTTGTTGTAGTATCTGTTATTTTTTTCAGCTCATCATTTACTAATTTACCTGGAGAATTTGCTGTTGTAACATCTACCTTAAGGTCTTTCATTCTCTCAGTGCTTTCTTTTACTGCTGTATCAAGTTTGGTTACGTATTTTTGAGCTGCATCTGCGATAGCTTTTAAACCATTGTCTTTTGTAGTGCCATCAAAAGTAGCATCTTTCCATTCAGCAACATTATTTAATGTTGTTAAAGCATCGCTTATAGCTTTATAATCAGTTGCTTTTTCTATAGATGAAAGAGCTTTCTGAGCTTCCGTATCTAATTTAGCTTTATCTGCTGCTGCAGTAGCTCCTGCTTTAGCTTTTAAAATATTTGTATCTATAGCATTCGCCAATTCTTCTTTTAATGTAGCTAAAGCATCTTTTCTAGTATCTTGAAATGTTCTTAATTCCCCTAAAGGTGCTGTAGCATCTATTGTTTTTTGCTTACCATCGGCGTAAATTAAAGCATCTTGAGTGCCATGAGCATTCTTAACATCTGCAAACGAGTTCTCTTTAACAAGTATAGAGCCTTCAGTTCCTGCTGCTTTAGTCCATGTGTCTGCTAAATTTAAATCCACACCTTTTTTAAATTTATCTTCTAAATTAGCACCTTGTGTTACTAGGCTGTGATTGTCTGCTACCGGCTTTGTGGTCTTCACATTATCCTCAACCTTAATACCCCTACCATCTCTATTAGCTAATACTAA
>NZ_JACGBH010000036.1:0-1320 GCF_020138295.1 Campylobacter sp. Cr9
AGCTTTATTAATAGTAGCGTTTGTTTCTCTTAAGCTTACTGTAGCTTCACTAACGTTCTTATCATAGCCGATAGCTGAGTTTGTAGTAAAGCCATTAGCATCTTTAACTTCAACTTGAATATCTCTACCATTGTTTGCAACTAAGCTTAATCTTCCCATGTTTGTGCTGTTTTCGGTATTTAAACCAACGATACTTGATAAACCAGCTTTATTTGGTTCATTTAAACCTGCCTTTATACCAGCAAAGAATTGTTTAAACGAATGAGCCACCATACCTTCTTGAGCTTCTTTAGTATCCATAGTTTTACCATCAGCCGCATCAATTAGTTTATCTAATTTTTGATTTATTTTATCTATAGTTGAGTTAGCTCCATCTATTGTTTTTTGGGTTTTTAAATCATTAAACAAGTCTGTAATTTCTTTTTCAATTCCAGAAGTTCCAGCAGCATTTGCAGCAAGGTTTAAAGCACCTAATTTATCAGCAGCCAATGTAGCAAAATCAACTTCTGCTGTTTTTACACCAGCAGCTGCTGTTTCAAATGCAGCTACTAAGTCAGATACTGATTTTAAGTCGGTAGCGTTACCGTTTGCTGCAGCTGTTACTGCTGTTAAACCGCCCTCTAAATCTGCTGCGGCTTCAACCATTGTCTTACCAATACCTTTTGACATATCAACGCCATCTAAATTACCAGGTATTTTTTTAGCTGCAGCTGTTACAGATGTTTTATAATTATCAATCAAGGCTTTCATACTGTCCTGAAAATTACCTAAAGCTGTTGTTTGGGTATTTGCAGCAGTTTCAAATGTGTTTAAAGCTGTTTGTATTGCTGCAATATCATCAGTTTTTGATAAAGCATCTTTTAATGTTTCTGCAGCAGCATTAGCGGTAGCTTTCTCTTTAAGACCTGCAGCTGTATTATTAGTTTGAGCTCCTGCTTTTATAAAAGTATCTAATTGTTCAGTTAAGCCTTTTTTAAATTTATCTAAAGCTTCTTTTTCTTCTGCTTTATATGATTTATAAGCGGCTGATGGGATTGAAGCATTTTTTGCTTTATTTAAACCATCTTGATATATTAAGCTATCTTGCACTCCATGAGCATTCTTAACATCTGCAAACGTATTTTCCTTAACAAGGATAGAACCTTCAGTTCCAGCAGCTGTTGTCCAAGTAGCAGCTGTATTAAAATCTACACCTTTTTTAGTATTTTCTTTACCTACAGCACCTTGTGTTACTAAGCTATGGTTATCAACTACTGGCCTTTCAGCCTTCACATTATCCTCAACCTTAATCCCTCTACCATCTCTATTAGCAAGTACAAG
>NZ_JACGBH010000037.1:0-1034 GCF_020138295.1 Campylobacter sp. Cr9
TGCACCCAAACTAATCTTATAAGCATCTAACTCTCTTAAATGATTTTTAATATCTGAACCGCCCATAATCTGACTAACAGAACTATTTGTAAAAAAATTAACACAAATACCTTTATTGTAATCAGGAGATGCGAAGATTTTAATATCACTACCATTTGTGTCTGCATTGATTGTTACGCAATTTAGTTTTTTTAGGTAAATATGCGCTGAAGATTTATTTCCATATATGTGAGGCTGTAATACAACATTTGTCATATCTTGTATTTTATTTGCAAATTTTCCATTAGCTGTATAATAAGATGCTATATCACTTATCGCCGTTGCAAAGTCACTTGCACCTTTAACTAATTCAGCATCATCTCTAGTAGCGTTTAGTTTTGGAATAGCAACTGCAGCCAAGATGCCTAAAATTACTATTACAAATATTAGTTCTATCATTGTGAATGCTTTTTTCATATTTATCCTTTAGAATTTAAAAAAGCCAAGTTAGGATAAATTCTAACTTGGCTTAAGATTATTTCATCAAATAAAGTGAAATTAGAAAGAAATATTTCCGCCACCTAGTTCGATTTTATATTCATTTCCTGTTGTATAGCTTGATAGTTGCTTATTACCTAAAATTGCTGTAATACTGCTAACTTTATTAAATGAATCACAAATAGGTTGAGCAATATCTTTTCCAGCTGCAATTGTTAGCGTACTTCCTGTACTTGCTGCAGTAATTTTTGCACATTCTTTTTCTTTAATAATAAAAGCACCACCTGCTCCTAAAGCAACGTTTGTCATTTTTGCTAAATCTGTATCAAATTTACCTTTAGCTGTATAATAAGATGTAATATCACTTATAGCTGTTGAGAAGTTGCTTGCTGCTTTTGCAATTTCTGCATCATCTCTTGTAGCATTTAGTTTTGGAATAGCAACTGCTGCTAAAATTCCTAGAATTACGATTACGAAAATCAACTCAATCATTGTAAAGCCCTTTTTCATGGCTATCTCCTTAAAATAAATTTCACTTTATTTACACAAAAGTAAAA
>NZ_JACGBH010000038.1:0-917 GCF_020138295.1 Campylobacter sp. Cr9
AAGCAGTAGAACAAAGCGTTCAAACAGCAGCTGCAATTGAAAGCGGTGATTTAAAAGCAAGAATTACTCTAAATCCTGCAAACCCACAATTAATTGAACTAAAGAATGTATTAAATAAAATGCTTGATACTTTAGAAGATAAAGTAGGAGCTAATACTAACTCAATTGAAAAAATCTTTGATGAGTATAGCCAGAATGACTTTAGAAACGAAATAAAGAATGCTAGAGGTAAGGTTGAACTTGCTACTAACATGCTAGGTAAGCAAATAAGAGATATGTTAAAAACAAACCTTGAAACTGCAAGAAACCTACAAGAAAAATCAAAAATACTAAAAACAAGTGTTATTGATATAAACGAAGGTGCAAGAAAGCAAGCAGCAAGCTTACAAGAAAGTGCAGCAGCAGTAGAAGAAATGAGTGCATCTATGCATGCAGTAAATCAAAAATCAAACGAAGTGATTAAAAATGGAGAAGATATTAAAAATGTAATCACTATGATAAGAGACATTGCAGAGCAAATTAATCTACTTGCATTAAATGCTGCAATAGAAGCTGCTAGAGCAGGAGAGCATGGAAGAGGATTTGCAGTAGTTGCTGATGAAGTAAGAAAACTAGCTGAAAGCACTCAAAAATCTTTAACAGAAATAGAAGCAAGTGTTAATGTATTAACTCAAGGAATAAATGATATGAGCGAAAGCATTAAAGAACAAACTCAAGCTATTACTCAAATAAATGAAGCAATAAGCAGTATAGATGAATTAACACGTGCTAATGTTGTTGTAGCTGATAATACTAATAAGATATCAGATGAAGTAGATTCTATGGCAAGCAGTGCAGTTGAATCTGTAATGAAGAATAAGTTTTAATAAAGACTACATAAAAAGCTAAAAGAAACTTCTTAAGTGAAGTTTCTTTTA
>NZ_JACGBH010000039.1:0-899 GCF_020138295.1 Campylobacter sp. Cr9
CCAAACACTTCAAGCAACGGTATGAAAGTAACAATCTACACAGGTAACGAAGAAGGTGCTTTAGCAGACCAAACTCCAAGACAAAGTGGAGAAAGTGAAACAGATAGAACTCCTACATTTGTTGGAGAATTTGATGGTAAAGGCTTACAATCAGTATTAGTTGCAATTGCTGATGCAAGTGGAGAATTAGTAGCTACAAGAGAAGTATTTGCAATGAATGGTAAGTTTATATTCACAGCTGATTTAGAGTGCAATAAATTTGGTGATTATACTTATAGCTTTATAGTATCAGGCACAAGCATTAAAGGTGAAGTAGTATTTGGTTATGTTGATAATCAAGTAAGCAATGATAACAACAATGCTAACAATGGTGATAATAACCAAGGAAGTAGCAATGGTGGTATTATTAATATTGAAAAACCAGAAGTTCCAAGCGTTGAAAATAAACTAAATGTAAAAGTTTATGAAGGTGATGAGACAGGATATTTTAATAACTTAAAAGAATTAAATAATGGTGCAAGCACTTATGATACAACTCCAACAATTATGGGTAATAGCGGTGCAGCATATGATCAAATTTTAATTGTTTTAGAAAAACTAGAAGGACCAATAGGAACAGCAGGTTGGAAACAAATCTATCCAACATTTGCTAATGAAAAAGGAGACTTTGGTTATACAATTAATCTTACTAATGTATTAGAAGGTAGTGCTTGGGAAAGCGGAACTTATAAAATTACTGTAATAAGTGATAAAACAGGTTCTGTGTATGATCAAACATTTACAATTATGCCAAATCTAGGAAATGACAATACACAAGATAACACTACAAATGATGATGTAATTGTAGATAGTGGAAACAACCAAGGAAGCAGTAATGGTGGTATTATTAATATTGAAAA
>NZ_JACGBH010000040.1:0-835 GCF_020138295.1 Campylobacter sp. Cr9
AATCCTAGTAGGTTATCATAAACCAGCAACATTACTTAAAAGTGAAATATTAGTTCCTATACATTTAGGACGAGCTGTAATGAATGAACAAAGTAAAGATGCTGGTTTAAGTAATGACGATAAGGAATGGTTGTTATCTAATATGATAGGAGATGATACAGGAGATAATATATCTTATCTTAATAGATACTTTTGTGAGATGACTGGTATTTATTGGGCTTGGAAAAATTATGATAATTTAGGAAATCCTGAATATTTTGGTTTTATGCATTATAGAAGGCATTTTTTATTTAAAAATGAAGTTTGTCTTGATGTTAATACGGATGTAAAATATTTTAATAGTATTAGCAACGAATATTTATCTTATTGTTGTATTTTTGATAATGATAAAATTTGTAAACTTTTATTAGAGTGTGATATTGTACATGTTGCTGAATATTATGGTAAAACAGTTTATAATCAATTCAATGAAGATTTGTGTAATGAAAAATATGGCTTAGATTCAAAAATATGGGATTTATTTATTGATTTATTTTTGCAAAAATTTCCACATGAAAAAGAGTTATTTTTTAATTTTTTATCTACAAATAAACATGTTTGGTATAATATGTTTATTTTTAAAAAAAGTATTTTTATGTCATTTTGCAGTTGGGTTTTTCCAGTGCTTTTTGATTTATTCGACTCTATAAAATGTAAAGAATTAGATGTTAAAGGCATGAGGATAATAGGTTTTATAGCTGAAAGATTGATGAGTTATTATATATTTAAGCATAAAAATGATTATAAAGTTAAAAAATTTCAAATTTCTTTTATAATGAATACTGAGATTATGCAA
>NZ_JACGBH010000041.1:0-779 GCF_020138295.1 Campylobacter sp. Cr9
AATAATATATAACAATAATTCTACTTCTTAAGGGCCTATAGCTCAGCTGGTTAGAGTGCACCCCTGATAAGGGTGAGGTCACAAGTTCAAGTCTTGTTAGGCCCACCATTTACTCCCTTATATTTTTAATCTTTGTTTTTATTATTTCAGTTTTATATTTTTAACTTATTTTTATTTCTCTGGTATTTTTAGTTTATTGTTTTTACCTTCTTTATATAAAAAGTATTTTTATGGTTTATTAGTTCTTTTATTAGGTTGTGTAAGTTTGATTAAGTAAAATTAAGTTAGGGAGATTAATTTATGTTCTTTTAGTGTTTGAGTGGATAAGGGTAGGTTTATTATTTTAGAGTTTTTAAATGTTGAATGTTTATGGAGTGTTTGGGGTTAAGAGAGATTGTAGGTTTGATGTAAGAATGGGGATTAAATTTATAATTATATTAAAATAATATGTTTAAGGTTTTTAAATTAATAAAGATAAAAGAATTTGAATTAGGAATTTTGTTTTTATAATTATTTAAAAAATTGTTTTTAAATTGATAATATATATAATTAAAGGTTAAAAAAATGGATACAAATGAGTTTTTAAATTTAGCGCAAAAACTAAATGAGCTTATAAAGCAAGACCCACAAGCGTTTAAGGAGTATTTGCTAAAAAATCAAGATAGTTTAGATGATTTTAAATTTATAGTAAAAACCATAGATGAGATAACAAGTAAAAATGTATAAATTTCATTTGTTTAAATGATAGTTAAAGCTAATTGTTTAATAATGTGTTGAAG
>NZ_JACGBH010000042.1:0-699 GCF_020138295.1 Campylobacter sp. Cr9
AAGGAATGTTTATGAAAAAACTCATTTTGTTATTAAGTGTAATAACACTAAGCTATGCAAGTATAGGTAAAATCTCAGCAATTAGAGGAGATGCAGTAGTTATTTCAAATGGTTCTGAAATACAAGCTGTATTAAATCAAGAATTAGAAGAAAGCGATATTATAAAAACAGGTAATAACGCAAGATTACAAATAATATTCAATGATAATACAGTAACAACTTTAGGAAAAAATACAAGTTTAGAAATAAAGCAGTATTTATTAGATGGAAAAAATTCTAAAGTTAATTTAGTAGTTGATGAAGGAAGCTTTAAAGTAATTACAGGAGAAATCTCAAAACTTGCAAGAAAAAATTTCTCTTTAAAAGCACAAACAGCAACTATTGGTATTAGAGGAACAGTATTTGTTGGAGAAGTTGGATTTAATGTAAATAAATTAGCTTGCTTACAAGGTGCAATTGATGTTAAATTAGGAAACAAAACTTCACTAATTGATTCAGGAAAACAAATAAGCTTTAAAGATACAAAAGTAATTAAAATAGAAAATTTAAAAGCAAATGATTTTTCTTTAACAAAAGCTAACTTTATTCAAGAAAAACAAGAAATAATTCAAGAGAAAAAAGAAGAAAAACAAAACCAAAATAAAGTAAGTAGCATTACTCTTAGTTCAGACATTAAAGCTCAAAATCCGAATTCAAATT
>NZ_JACGBH010000043.1:0-509 GCF_020138295.1 Campylobacter sp. Cr9
CAGCAACGTTTGTGTTAATTCTGAATCCCATAATTTTCTCCTTAAAAAAATAATTGTCTTGATTTCCTTATCAAGTTACAACTATATCGGTGCGCTTAAAAATAACTTTAGGGGTAAATTGAAAAATTTTTAAAAATTTTATGAAATTTTGAATTTAAAGGGCTTTTTGTGATTTTTTCTGTTAGGAAAAAATCGTAAAAAGCCTTGTGTTAGCTCGTTTTTAAACGAGCTAACCAAACATGTGGGGTAAAAATTTAAAAATTGCACGGAATTTGAAATAGGAATTAGGATTTTGTGAAAAACTTGTGAAAATAGTGAAATATTTGTGGTATTTTGATGAAGTAGTAAAGGATTTGAGCTTTGAAAACATCGTTCTAATAAAACTAAATATAAATAATGGCTAATCATATATGTAAAATCGTGCTATGTCTTTAAAATAGCTTAAAATAGGGCTTTTTGGAGCTTATATTTTTAGAGTTTGCTATAACTAAATTAATCAAACTCCCCCA
>NZ_JACGBH010000044.1:0-509 GCF_020138295.1 Campylobacter sp. Cr9
AACATTATGCCCAGTCTCAAACCTAGTCAAACCAATCTTATCAGACGTAGTTGCCCCAATACTAGCCTTAACAGTCTCATTTGAATACGCACCAATTTGAAACTCCTTATTTGAAAACGTTCCAGATAGTAGCTTTTGACCGTTGAATGATGTAGTATTACCAATATTATCAAGCTCTTCCATAAGTCTAGAAATATCAGCTTGAAGCGCCTTTCTTGTCTCAGTTGTTTGACCATCTTGAGCTGATTGAATAGCTTTATTCTTAATAGTTTCAAGTATCTTAATTTGCTCATCCATAGCCTTATCAGCTGTCTGAATTATACCAATAGCATCATTAGCATTCATAATAGCCTTACCAAGAGAACTTGCTTGGCTTCTTAAGCTATCTGCAATTGCCATACCTGAAGCATCATCAGCAGCACTATTAATTCTAAAACCTGAGTTTAGCTTTGAAAGTGAGCTATCAATAGCTCTATTGTTCATAGAAGCATTAGCGTGAGCGCTTAATG
>NZ_JACGBH010000045.1:0-375 GCF_020138295.1 Campylobacter sp. Cr9
CTACTGTAATAATCTCATTACGTTTTGTTGAACAGCGTTAGCTTGGCTCATTGCATAAACACCTGATTGAGCTAGTATTTGGTGCTTACTAAATGTAGCACTTTCTTCTGCAAAGTCAACATCTCTAATATTACTTTCAGCAGCTTTTACGTTTACTTGAGTAACTGAAATATTATTTACAGTTGAAACAAGTTGGTTTTGTACAGAACCAAGGTCTGAACGAATTGCTTCAAGAGCTTTTTGAGCAGTTTCAGCAATATTCATCATAGCTTGAGCGCCTTTTAGTGTCATAACACCTGCTGCGTAGCCGTTTTGGTTATCGCCATTATCTCCTGCTTGCCATTCATTAGCGTTAAAGCCCATTGCATCTGCTTG
>NZ_JACGBH010000046.1:0-372 GCF_020138295.1 Campylobacter sp. Cr9
AGGGCGGCGGATTTGACGGGTAGTGTAAGTGTTACCTTTAAAAACGTAGATGGTATAAACGATGTAACTATTGAAAAGGTTCAATTAACTAATGGTAAAGGTGATACTAGTGCTACTACAGGTTTAGGCGCTTTAGCAGAAGCTATTAATAAAGCTAGTGATAAGACAGGGATAAAAGCAAGTGTAACTGCTCAAACAGTGTTTGAACAACCTATTAAAGCAGGTGAGACTACAAGTAATTTTAGTATTAATGGTGTTAAGATTGGAACAGTAAATGTTCAAGAAAAAGATGCTAATGGTGCTTTAAGAGCTGCAATTAATGCTGTTAAAGATCAAACAGGGGTTGAGGCTTCTGTAGATACTAAAGGAAGA
>NZ_JACGBH010000047.1:0-348 GCF_020138295.1 Campylobacter sp. Cr9
CAAAAACTATTTGGAGCAAGAGCTAGAGCTGAAAACTATCTTCAGTATAAAATAGGCAAAGCTTTATTAAATGTCAGAAATCCACTAAAAGCTATAATCTTACCTATAACTTTATATAATATTAATAAAAAACATAAAAAAGAATTAGAACTTAATAAATCATTAGTAGCTTTAAATCCTAATCTAAAAGCACCTAAAATAGAAGAATATGCAGACTATAATGAAGCTGTTAAGGTAATGAATAATTTACCATATAAATTAGGTGGATTATTTATCAAACATCCAATTACTTTTATATTTAAAGCTAGGAAGTTTTGTAAGGAGCATAAAAGTGGAAAATAAAATAAA
>NZ_JACGBH010000048.1:0-329 GCF_020138295.1 Campylobacter sp. Cr9
AATTTATCACATATTTCGCTTTTAGTTTTTAATTTTTTAACTACTATGAAATATTCATCAGTAGTTATTTCTAAGCAATCAGTATTTTTAATATTAAAAAATTTATCATCTTTTAATTCTTGTGAAGTCATATCTTTTAAATTGCTACTAAAGTTTGTTTGAGTTGTATAGTATGAGCTTAAATCTTCTAATAATATAGCTAGGTTTTGAGCTGATTTTACTATCTCGGCATCATCTCTAGTAGCACTTAATCTAGGAATTGCAACTGCTGCTAATGCTCCTAAAATAACTATTACAAATATTAGTTCAATCATAGTGAAGGCTTGTTT
>NZ_JACGBH010000049.1:0-325 GCF_020138295.1 Campylobacter sp. Cr9
TCTAACCACTCTAACCACTCTAACCACTCTAACCACTCTAACCACTCTAACCACTCTAACCACTCTAACCACTCTAACCACTCTAACCACTCTAACCACTCTAACCACTCTAACCACTCTAACCACTCTAACCACTCTAACCACTCTAACCACTCTAACCACTCCAACCACTCCAACCACTCCAAACTAAATCCAACCTAGCTAAGTAATAAGTACTGGAATTAAAAGAAGAAATATAAAAATAGTTAAAGCTTATATTTAAGTATTTAAAAATAAAAGAATTTAAATTAGGAATTTAAAAACAATATTTAGACTTTATAAAGCT